>NZ_JBFREV010000015.1:0-124327 GCF_052114485.1 Cupriavidus sp. KB_39 | reverse complement strand
GCCTCGGGTCCGGCCGTGCAGCGCGCGGTCACCGTGAACGGCCCGTTGGCGAGCGGCGTGATCGATGCCGAGTTCGGCGCGATCACCACCTGGTTCAGGATGATGTTGCTGCTGGCAGTAGACCACGCCCAGCTGCCAAAGCACGGCGAGATGCCTTCGTCGATGCCGCGATGGAGCAGATGCACCGCGATCGTCGCCCCGATACCCGGCGGCACCACCAGCGGCTGCGGACCGTTGTAGACCAGCGCCCAGGTCGGCTGCTCGGTGACGAGCAGGTTGGCGCGCGGCGTCGCGGTTAGCGACAGGCTGCTGGCGAACTCGGCGAGCACGCTTTGCAGCGGTGACGCGCCATTCGGCCGGCTTGTACTGACCGTGGTCAGGCGCGTGGCGCCATCCGGCAGCACGGCTAGCGACGGCGAGGTCGTGGTGAAGGTCCARAGSCCGTTGAAGTCCGGTGTGACATCGCTCTCGTCATTACGCACCACCTTCGACGCATAGACCTGCGGATAGCCGTTCAGCACGTTCAGCGCATTGATCTGGGCGCCGTTCTGCGACAGCACCAGCCGGAAGCTCGCCACGCCCGTCTTGACCACCGACACCAGGAACGCGCCTGTCAGCACGGAGTTGTCTGGCGCCGTGACCGAGACCGAGACCACCGACTGGGCCACCGTGTCGGACGCATTCACGCCGCGCAGCATGCCTAAGTTGATCGCGCCGGTGACCTGCACGGCCGCCGTGCTGCTGCTCCAGTTCCAGCCGCTGCCGGCCGTGGAGCGGTCCGCGCCATCACTGTCGATCAGGGACGCCGTGACGGGCAGCACCTGGCCGTCAGTCATCGACAACACCGGATAAGGCAGCGCAAGGCTGTAGGTACGCGTGCCGGGCGCCACCACCGTGATGACGGCCGAGACCTGCGGCAACGCCGTGGTGGCGTTGCTGGCGCCGGTGACGGTGGCCAGCAGGCTGATCGTGGCGGTGCCGGTACCGACGCCGGTCACCACGCCGCTGCCCGGCACCGTGCCATTGCCCACGGCCGCTACGGAACTGTTCGAAGAGGTCCAGACGAAGCTGGTGTTGCCGGTGACGTCGTTGCCGTTGTTGTCCACCACTGACGCAGTCAGCGAAATCGAGCTGCCGACGGAGACCTGGCCGGAGGTCTGGCTCATCACCACGGTGTACGACTTGGCAGCCGTCGCGCCATTCCCGCCATTGCCGCCGTTGCCACCGCTCCCGCCATTGCCGGCGCTGCCCGTCGGCGAGGTACCTCCCCCGCTGGACCCGCCGCCGCCGCCGCAGGCTGCCATCAGCGCCACGGTCGCCGCGCAGGCGAGCCAGGATATCCATCGACGTGTCGTCATGGTTTGTCCCCTTCTGTTGTAATGTCCCGTTCCCGTGCTACGAGACTAGGCGCGATCCGCCAGGCGATGTACTGGCCAGAGGACTGAGCGCCACCCCACATATCGGGATGAGGTCATCCCCGGTCTACGGCAAGCGGTTGACGCCAAGTGCGGATTTCGACTACGCTGGCGGCTTAACCCTTTCGCGCACGATGCACGCCTCCGCCCTCCTCCTCCGCCACGCCGTTGATGCCCCGCGCATCGATGCCGCCGTGCGCGCGTGCGTGGCGCGGGCTGGCCGGCTGTCGCGCGGCGGCCTGGCCGCATCCCCCTCCTCGCTACTACTAGACCTAACGACCGGTTGCCGGGCCTAGCGCCCCGTGGCAGTTCGGCAGCCGTCTATCGCCACCGTTTTCCCGTTTTTTCCCCGAATTTTTGATTTTTGCCTGTCGCATCTTCCCGCGAGGAAGGAGAACACCCATGTTGCGCAATCCCGCCGCCAAGTACCGCCCCGCCACCACCGTCAACCTGCCTGACCGCACCTGGCCGTCGCGCCAGATCACGCGCGCCCCGCGCTGGATGAGCACCGACCTGCGCGACGGCAACCAGGCCCTGATCGAGCCGATGAACCCCGCGCGCAAGCTGCGCTTCTTCGAGCAGTTGGTGAAGGTGGGGCTGAAGGAGATCGAGGTGGCCTTCCCGTCGGCCTCGCAGACCGATTTCGACTTCGTCCGCATGCTGATCGAAGAAGACCGGATTCCCGCCGACGTGAACATCGTGGTGCTGACCCAGTCGCGCGAGGACCTGATCCGGCGCACCGTGGAGTCGGTACGTGGCGCGCGCCAGGCCACCATCCACCTGTACAACCCGATCGCGCCGGCGTGGCGCCGCATCGTCTTCAATGCCTCGCGCGAGGAAATCCGCGAGGTCGCCGTGAGTGGCACGCGCCTGATCCGCGAACTGACCGATGCGATGCCGGAAACGGCCTGGACCTACGAGTATTCGCCCGAGACCTTCAGCCTGGCCGAACTCGATTTCTCGCTTGAGGTTTCCGATGCGGTATCGGCTGTATGGGAGCCGTCCGCCACCCGCCCGATGGTGCTGAACCTGCCGACCACCGTGGAATGCAGCACGCCTAACGTGTTCGCGGACCAGGTGGAATGGATGCATCGCCATCTGGCGCGGCGCGAGCATATCGCGCTGTCCGTCCATCCGCACAATGACCGCGGCACCGCCGTGGCCGCCGCCGAGCTGGCCGTGATGGCCGGCGCGGACCGCGTGGAAGGCTGCCTGTTCGGCAACGGCGAGCGTACCGGCAACGTCGACCTCGTCACGCTGGCGCTGAACCTCTACACCCAGGGCGTGGCCCCGGAACTCGATTTCTCGGATATCGACGAGGTGCGCCAGTGCGTGGAGCACTGCAACCAGCTGCCCGTGCATCCGCGCCATCCATACGTCGGCGATCTCGTCTTCACGGCGTTTTCCGGCTCGCACCAGGACGCCATCCGCAAGGGCTTCGCCCAGCAGAAGCCGGACGCGATCTGGGAAGTGCCCTACCTGCCGATCGACCCGGCCGACCTCGGCCGCAGCTACGACGCCGTGATCCGCGTGAACAGCCAGTCCGGCAAGGGCGGCATGGCCTACCTGCTCGAACAGGCGCATGGCATCTTCATGCCGCGCCGCCTGCAGATCGAATTCAGCCGCGCGGTGCAGGCGATGACCGACGAAACGGGCCTGGAAGCGAGCGCCGACGACCTCTACGCGCTGTTCCGCCGTGAGTACCTCGACGTGGACGCGCCGCTGCGCTATGTCTCGCATCGCATGGTGTCGACGAGCGAGGCCAGCGACGCCAGCGTGGAGATCGAGGTGGAACTGGTACGCGATGGCCAGCCGGTGCGGGCGCGCGGCGCGGGCAATGGCCCGATCGACGCCGTGGTCGACGCCTTCGTGCGCGGCCTGGGCCTGCCGGTGCGGGTGATGGACTATCACGAACATGCGCTGACCGCCGGCGCCGATGCGCGTGCGGCCTGCTATGTGGAAGTGCGCGTCGGCGATTCGCCGACGGGCTTCGGCGCGGGCGTGGATGCGAACATCGTCACGGCGTCCCTGCGCGCGGTGGTGTGCGGCGTGAACCGGCACATCGGGCGCGCCAGCCAGGAAGCACAGGCGGCCTGAGGCGGATTACGGCGGATTGAGTCCCGCCGCCGTGGAGAAAACCGGTGTGCCCCGCCCCCACGGGGCACACCCGGAAAGACGTCCTTGCGGACGCCCACGACATGCGCGATGCATTCACCACGTGCGCACAGCGTACGGGCCGCATCGCGCGGGCGCCACGAATAAATCCGCATGTAAATAGAAGGGAGCGGGCGCACGCCCGGAATCATCGGCTGTCGCGCGGCCGCCACGCGAGGCCGCGCGGCTTGCGCTGGGTCAAGGTGGGGATGAGAGGCAAAGGCCACACTGGTCGCACAGTTATTCCTCGCCTGTGCATACCAACATGACCAACATCTCTCTCACTCGCAAGACACTCTGCTCCACCCTGGCCGCGCTGGCGGCCTCCGCCGCGTTCGCGGCCCCGGCCATGGCTGCCGAGGAAGCCCAGGGCAACTGGATGGTGCGCATGCGCGGCACCTTCCTCGACATGTCCAACAAGTCCGATCCGGTGGGCGGCGTGGGCGCGTCGGACCGCATCCACGTCAACAACAAGTGGATTCCGGAAGTCGACATCACGTATTTCATCGTGCCGCACATCGCTGCCGAACTGGTGCTGACGATTCCGCAGAAGCAGGACGTCTCGCTCGATGGCCAGAAGATCGGCACGTTCAAGCACCTGCCGCCCAGCCTGCTGCTCCAGTACCACTTCATCCCGAACGGCACGTTCCGGCCGTACATCGGCGCGGGCGTGAACGCGACGCGCGTCTACGGCGCGGACATCGCGGGCAACACGCTGAACCTGGACCGCTGGAGCGTGGGGCCTGCCCTGCAGATCGGCATGGACTACAAGCTCACCAAGAACTGGTTCCTGAACGTGGACGCCAAGAAGGTCTGGATCTCCAGCAACGTGTATGCGGGCGGTGTGAAGGTATCCACGGTCAAGCTCGATCCGTGGCTGTTCAGCGCCGGGGTGGGTTACCGGTTCTGATGTGTTGATGTCGGACGCCCCGCTCCGCCCGGAGCGGGGGGCAATGCTCAGCGGAAGGCCGGCTCGTCGAAGCTGCGCAACTTCCGCGAGTGGAGTTCTTCCACGCCGTTCTCCCGCAGGATACGGATCGCCTCGAGGCCGATCGTCATATGCTGGCTCACGCGCTGCCGATAGAAGGTATTGGCCATGCCGCGCAGCTTCAACTCCCCATGCAAGGGCTTGTCGGACACGCATAGCAGCGTGCCGTAGGGCACGCGCAGCCGGAAGCCATTGGCGGCGACCGTCGCACTTTCCATGTCGATGGCAATCGCGCGGGACTGGTTRAAGCGCGCATAGAGCGATTTCGACTTCAACTCCCAGTTGCGGTCATCGGTGGACACCACCGTCCCGGTCCGCATGCGCGTCTTCATCTCGTTGCCGGACAGGCCGGTGATGCGGGCGACGGCYTCCTGCAGCGCCACCTGGATCTCGGCGATCGGCGGCACCGGCACCCATGGCGGCAGGTCGTGGTCGAGCACGTGGTCGTCCCGCACATAGGCGTGCGCCAGCACGTAGTCGCCAAGCTGCTGCGAGCGGCGCAGGCCGCCGCAGTGACCCACCATCAGCCAGCAATGCGGACGCAGCACGGCGAGGTGATCGGTCATCGTCTTCGCGTTCGACGGCCCGACGCCGATATTGACCAGCGTGACGCCGAGCTTGTCCTCGCGCACAAGGTGGTAGGCCGGCATCTGCGGCAGCGCGCGCGGGCGGGTGGCGTCGTCGGGTTCGCTTTCGCCGAGGTTCTGGGTCACGTCCCCCGGTTCGATGAAGCGCACGTAGCCGTCGCCGCCATCCCCAGACATCAGCGAGCGGCCCAGCGCGACGAACTCATCGACATAACGCTGATAGTTCGTGAACAGGACAAAACGCTGGAAGTGGTGCGGCGCCGTGCCGGTGTAGTGGTAGAGCCGCTGCAGGGCCAGGTCCACGCGCTCCGCCGAGAACAGCGAGAGCGGCCAGGCTTCGCCGGGCGTGGGCTCGTAGGTGCCATTGGCGATGGAGTCGTCGATGCGGCTCAGCTCGGGCAGCACGAACGACGCCTCCAGCTCGCGCGCCTGGGTGTAGCTGATGTCGGTGGTCGAAGCTTCGATGACGAACGGCAGCGGGATCGGCCGGCGCGACAGGCCGACGACCACCGGCACGCGGTGATAGCGCATCAGGCGCTCGATCTGGTCGCGGTAGTAGTCGCACAGCAGGTCCGGTCGCGTGACCGTGGTGCCGTACACGCCGGGGTAGGCGACCGTACCCCACGAAGGGCGGCTGTCGGTCACCATGGTTTCGAGGTTGACCGAGATGCCGAGGTACGGGTAGCACGCGTGCGCCGCCGATGGGAGGGGCTTGCCCTGCGCGAAGGCGTCGAAGCGCGCGCGCACGGCGGCGACCGAGCCGTCGTAGATCTCGCGAATGCGCGCCAGCGCGCTGTCCGCGTCAGAGAACTCGGCCAACTGATCGGCCGGATGGGCGGAAGAGAAGATCGAGGCGTTCATGGCGACCATCATACCGCGCGGCATCGCGCCGTGGCGGCAATCGATGGCGTTGCGTGGGAATACGAACGCTTGTGCGCTTTGCACCGTGCATTGTTTGACGCATCCATATCCGCTTCGCTACACTCTGTCGCCATTCGCGCCGCACATCGCAGCTTCGTGGCGCAAACGCCGCTGCGCTCCCCACTTTGGTTGGGGGTGTGGCACGCGACATGGTATCTGGCAGGAGGAGCCGTCGATGGAAATCCGTAACCCGTTGCCCGCAGAGATCGAGGCGGCCAGGCGTCTGTTGGCCGCCAACGGTTGGGAGCAACAGGTCGGCAATGCGGAACGCTTCGCGCAACTGATCGCCAATTCCCAACGCGTAGCCGTGGCCGTGGAGAAGGGCGAGGTGATCGGCTTCGCCCGCGCCCTCTGCGACGACATCGCCAACGGCTACATCTCGATGGTGGCCGTGGCGCCGCAGCATCGCCGGCGCGGCATCGGCCGGGCGCTGGTGCGCCAGGTCATGGGCAACGATCCCGACATCGTCTGGGTGTTGCGCGCGGCACGCTCCTCGGAAGCCGCCTTCTTCGGCCAACTCGGCTTTGCGCCGTCGATGGTCGCCATGGAGTGGCGGCGGCGCTGATTTTCCGGCGCTGTTACTCCGCCGCTGTTACTCCACCACTGTTACTCCGCCATCGCGCGCCGGAAAGCGTCCGCCGAGCCCATCTGGCGGAACAGCTTGCCACCCGGCGCGAAGCGGTCCGCCGTCGACAGGCCGCCTACCACCACCGGTTCGAACCCCRCCTCACGCACCAGTTGCGCGGCCACGGCTAGCGCAGCCGCGTCGTCGCCAGCCATCGGTACCGCCATCAGCGCGCCCTGGCGATGGCTCTCGCGGGCAAACTCCGCCGCGCCCGTGAAGTTGAACACGCGCACGATCCGCGCGCCGGCCAGGTACTTGGCCGTGGTGGCGCCGATGCCATTGGCTTTCACCTCCTCCACGATCGCCCCGTCGCGCGGCGAGACCGCATTGGTGGCATCGAGCACGATCTTGCCCTGCCATTTGTTCTGCTGGCCCACCTCGGGCACGGCGCCGTAGGGCACGGCCAGTAGCAGCACATCGGCAAAGGCCASCGCCTGCGCCACCGTGCCGGCCTGTGCCAGCGGGCCGAGCGAATCGGTCAGGCTCTTCAGGGACTCCGGGTGACGCGAGGAGAACATCACGGGGTGCCCAGCCTTCACGAACAGGCCGCCCACGGTGCCGCCGATGCGCCCCGAGCCGATCACGCCGATCTTCGATTTGGCTGGCGTCTGCGCCATGGCCGGCAGCGCGCCCGCCACGACYACAAGCCCCATCGCCCYCAGCACCCTGCGCCGGCCCCGGTGCATGTGTGTCGATTCGTGCCCCATGGCCTCGCTCCAGCAGTTCCGATCTAGCCACTCTAGGCGAAATCCACGCCACCGGCGCTGTCATGGGAGTGTCATCGCCGCTGCCTAGACTGACGCGCGACCACGTGCCGTCTTCGGCACTTATCGATTACAACAACGAACAGGGGAAATCATGGGAAAGAGGACCAGGCAGGCAGCCTTTGCCGCGCTGATCTCGGCCACGCTCGCGCTCGGCGCCTGCGGCGGCGACGATGACAACGGCAGCGCCGCGAATGGCGGTACCGGTGGCAATGGTGGCAACGGCGGCAATGGCGGCAATGGCGGCACCACGCAGCCGGCATCGGTGCAGCCGCTGTCGGGCGGATCGCTGTACGTCGGCGCGGTCAGCTTTGGCGACACGGTATCCGTCGAACTCGACAAACCCGCCGCCGGCCAGCTCACCCTGCGCTTCCTCGATTCCCGCTTCGGCCTGGCCGGGGCACTGGTGGGCCAGTACGTGCTGGAAGACGGCACCTACCGCGTGACCGGCCTCGCCGCCAGCGGCACCGACGTACCGGCAGCACTGGCTGCCGCCGCCGCCGCCATCACCTTCCGCTTCACGCTCGATGACGGCGTGCTCTCCGGCGCGCTGGGCCAGGTGCCCAACGTCAAGGCCGGCAACGGCGCCCTGCTSCAGGGCTATATCTCGGCCGGCAACCGTGGCGCGCAGCTGGCCGACATCGCCGGCACCTACAGCTACCTGCGYCAGGCCGGCGACGCCGCCAGCGCGGGCCAGCTCAATATCGGCGCGGATGGCAACGTGCGCGTCTGCGCCGGGCTGGGCTACAGCGCCGACTGCGCCGGCGGCCAGTCGGGCAAGCTGGCGGCCGATGCCGACCAGTCGCGCTATCCGGGCGCCTTCGCGCTGACGCTGGGCGGCAGCACGGTCGGCCGCCTGTTCGTAGGCCGCCAGCAGGGCCAGGTGGCGCTCTTCGTCGACGAAACCGGCGCCAGCGCCACGGCGCCCACCGGTAGCTGGGTCGTGCGCACGGCCACGGCCGTCGCCGCCAAYGGCATCGATGGCGACTGGGTCTGCGCCGAGCCGGAACTCGACGACAAGAACGCCGCCACGGGCCGTACGCGCCGCAACATCGTCTCGGTGGCGGGCACCACGCTCGCCGCGGACAACATCCCCGTGGACGTGACGCTGGCCTACAACCGCGCCGGCGGGGCCGCCGCCAACGGGCTGGTCTCGGGCACGTGGCAGGCCACCGTGGCCGGCCAGGCGCAATCGCTCGGCCTGACCTGGCTGCCGGTGAGCAAGAACCTCGCGTACCAGCTCCGGCAGGTGCCGGGCAGCACGCGACAGCTTCCCGCCGTGTGCGCCCCGATGGCCGCGCCGACGCCGGTCTCGACCTACCTGACGGCCACTGCAGGGCAGAACATCCTCGTCACGCTGGCCGATCTGCGCCCCACCCAGCCGGCCATCGGCCGCGACCAGATCTACTACAAGCTCGGCCGCTACGCCGCGGACCCGATCAAGAAGTTCGACGACGCCTGCGAGACCAACGGCCAGAACAAGACCAGCACCTGGGATGCAGCCACGTCCCGCCTCRGCGACCTCGCCTCCTTCACCTGCACCAAGGCGGTCGGCAACAAGCCGGCCGACATGAAGACGCTGGTGGTGGGGCCGTACGGCGAGCCGTTCCTGACCGATGGACACCACTCGTTCACGTCGATCTGGGACGCCGACACCGGCGGCGCGCAGTCGAAGATGTGGATCCGCGTGCAGGACAACCTGTCCACGCTGAACCGCGCCACGTTCTTCCGCACGCTGCGCGAGCGCAAGCTGATCTGGTCGAAGGACGGCGCCAACCAGCCGACCTACCCGGCTGACCTGCCGCGCGCGCTGGGCCTGAAGAACGGCCTCGGCAACGACCCGTACCGCGCGCTGGTCTACTTCACGCGCGACATCGGCTACAGCCAGCCGACCGATGCCACCGAGTTCACGGAGTTCTATTGGGGCGATTGGCTGCGCGGCGTGGTGGACCTGAAGACGGTCAACCTGGACGACACCGCGAGCTACCTCGACGCCGTGCACCGCGCCTCGGCCGCCATGGTGGCGCTGGCGCCGGACGCCGTGGTCAGCAACGGCAAGACCGCCGCGCAACTGGGCGGCCTGACCACGCTGAACGAAACCGAGTTCACGGCGCTCTCGCAGCCGGTGGGTTCGACCAAGCCCGGCAAGCTGCCGTACGCAGTGGCCTACCGCCTCGGGCTRAAGCCGTAAGGCAAAAAAAGACGCCCGCTGCAATAGCGGGCGTCTTTTCATAGCAGCGGGCGTACCCGTTTCTGCGTGGGCGGATTACTCCGGCTGGATGTTCGCCGACTTGATGATCCGGCCCCATTTGGCCGATTCCTGACCCTGGAACTTGGCCAGCTCGGCCGGCGTGCTCGTGAACACCTCGGTCCCGGTTGACTGATAGAACGTGGACGCGGTGTCGCTCTTCGCCGCCTTCACCAGCAGCTGGTTGAGCTTGGTCACCACCGCCGGTGGCGTGCCGGCCGGTGCGTAGGCCGCGAACCAGTAGCTCATCTCGTAGCCCTTCACCCCTGCCTCGTCGATGGTCGGCACGTCCGGCGCCAGCGGCGAGCGCGCCTTGCCCGACACGCCCAGCGCGCGCAGCTTGCCCGACTTCACCTGCGGCAGGCCGGTAGCGGTGTCCGTGATCATCATCTGGATCTGGTTGCCGAGMAGGTCGGTAATCGCCAGCGGATTRCTCTTGTAGGGCACGTGCAGCARYTGCACGTGTGCCATCTGCTGGAACAGCTCGCCCGCGATGCGCGACGACGAACTGCCGCTGCCGAAGCTCAGCTTGCCCGGCTCCTTCTTGGCCAGCGCGATGAACTCGCCCACGGTCTTGGCCGGCACCTGCGGGTTCACCACCATGATCTGGCCGCCCCGGCCCAGCGCCGTCACAGGCGCGTAGTCCTTCACGGGGTCGTAGGGCAGCTTCTTGAACAGGTGCTCGTTGGCCGCGTGGGTGGTGTTGGTGGTGATCAGCACCGTGTAGCCGTCCGGGCTGGCCTTGGCGACGTCGCTGGCGGCGATGAAGCCGTTGGCGCCGGGCTTGTTGTCCACCACCACGGTGACCTTGCTGTCCACGGTAATGGCCTGGCCCACGGCGCGCGCGAGCTGGTCCGTGGCGCTKCCGGCCGCGAACGGCACGACGAAGCGGATCGGCTTGTCGGGGTATTCGGCCCAGGCGCTGCCGGCCGGCAGGGCCAGGCAGGCGAGCGCGACCAGGGTAAGCGGGCTGCGGAATCCGTACATCGTTGTCTCCTCGATTTGTTGTAAGAGGTCGCTGGATCAGAAAAAAGCGAAGAATCGATCAGGAAGTGCCGGCGGCAAGGCGCGGCGGCACGGGAATCGGCAGGCCCAGCAGCAGGAACGCGAGCGCCTTGCCGTGCGTGTCGAGATTGAGGGCGTCGTTGACGCCGCCGTCGAGCACGCCATCGATGACGAAATTCATCGCCTGGATGGACGGCACGACGTAGCGCTTCACCGCCGTGGGCTGGCGGTGGGCRAACAGGGCCCGCACGGCGTCTTCGGTCACATGGGTCACGAGGTGATCGAAGTCGCGCGCGTCGTAGGCGATGACGCTGATATTGGAGCGGTCGCCCTTGTCGCCGGTGCGGCCGTGGGCAAACTGGTAGAGCGGGGCGGTGGCGGCGGTGGTGGCAGTCATGGCGGTCTCCGGTCAGGCAACGAGGACGTGGGTGGGCGACACCGCATCGCGCGGCACCAGGCACGACATCGCATTGAGCCGCGCGCGCAGCGCGGTGCGCACGCCGCCGCCGCCGGCCGGGCCGCAGGTGTAGAGCGCGTTGACCTCGCGCAGCAGCGTCTGGGCCACCGCCTTGTCCTCGTGGGCGAGCGCGGCGCGCAGGCGCACATCCTGCGCGGCGGCCTCGCCCGGCTGGGGCGCCGCCAGCATGGCGCCGCCATCGTCGGCAAACACGCTCAGCACGCCAATCAGGTCGAAGCGAATCGGCACATCGTGGCCGAGGCCCTGCATCCGCTTGCGCAGGATGTCGGCCGCCAGCCGGGCGCGCGCCGCCGCGTTGGGCCCCGCATAGGAAATCTCGCCCTCCGCGAACCATCCGCCCTGATAGAACAGGTTGGCCTTGAGTTGCTCGGGCCGGGGGTGGCCGTGGATGTTGCGCACCGCCACGCGGTCCGGGCCGATCTGGGACACGGTCACGGCGCCGATGTCCGCCACAACGTCCGGGGTCAGGTAGGCGCTCGGATCGTGGACTTCGTACAGCAAYTGCTCCTTCACCGTGCGGAGGTCCACGCAGCCGCCAGTGTTGGCCGCCTTGAAGATCTCGATGCCGCCGTCGGCGTCGAGCTGGGCGATGGGGAAGCCCACCGCGTGCACGTCCGGCACGTCCTTCATGCCCGGATCGGCAAAGTAGCCACCGCTGACCTGGGCGCCGCATTCGAGCAGGTGGCCGGCCATGGTGGCGGCGGCCAGGCGGTCCCAGTCGTCCCAGGCCCAGCCGAAGTGCGCCATGGCCGGCCCCACGGCCAGGGCGGGGTCGGCCACGCGGCCGCAGACCACGACCTGCGCGCCGTCGCGCAGGGCATCGGCAATGCCGCGCGCGCCGATATAGGCGTTGGCGCAGACGAAGCGCGCTTCCGGGAAGGACGGGCCCACGATGCCGCGCAGCACGGCGCGGCCGGCGTCGTGCGAGAGGTCGTCGCCCTCCACCACGGCCACGCGCGGTGCCGCGAGGCCAAGCTGCGCCGCCAGGGTGCCGATACGGCGCGCCGCCGCGCGCGGGTTGGCCGCGCCGAAGTTGCCGACGATGGGGATGCCGTTGGCCAGGCACAGGCCGAGCACGGGCGTCAGGAGTTGGTCGAGCAGCGGCTCGTAGCCATGCTCGGGATCGCTGCGCCGCGCAAGTTGCGCCAGCGCCAGCGTGCGCTCGGCCAGCGTCTCGAAAATCAGGGCCGCCGGGCCGCCGGCGGCGATCAGCGTGCGCACCACGGGCAAGGCGGCATCGGTACGGTCACCGGAGAAGCCGGCGCCGGAGCCGATCAGCAGGGGAGCAGTCATGGGCGTTCGCGGAAGAGGGGGGGAAGGCGATCCGATTCTAGGCTTCGCCGCYCCCACCATCAAACAGATCATTTGGATTAATCTATCGGTTCTGTGGATAAATCCMGCCYGCCATGATCCCGAACCTGTCGGTCAAGCACCTGCGCGCCTTCGTGGCGCTGGCCACGCACCGCAATTTCACGCGCGCGGCGCAGGCGTGCCACCTCTCCCAGTCGGCCTTCAGCACGCTGGTGCAGACGCTGGAGGAGCAGGCCGGCAGCCGGCTGTTCGAGCGCACCACGCGCCATGTGGAGCTGAGCGCGGACGGCCGCCGCTTCGAGGAAGTGGCGCGCCGGCTGCTGGCCGACTTCGAGACGGCATTCGAGGACCTGCGCGACCACGCCGAGCGCCGCAAGGGCCGCGTGGCCATCGCCGCCCTGCCCTCGCTGGCGGGCGGCGACCTGCCGCCGCTGCTCGCGGACTTCCATCGCCGCTACCCCGGCATCTCGCTGGAGTTGCACGATCAACTGGCCGATGGCTGCATCGATCTCGTGCGGCGCGGGCAGGCGGACTTCGCGTTGGCCCCGGCGCCGGCCCAGGACGCCGACCTGCGCATCGAGCCGCTGGTCCACGACAACTTCCATCTGGTCTGCCCGGCAGACCATCCGCTCGCGGCAAAGCGGCGCATCGCGCCACAGGCGCTGGCCGGGCTGCCCTTCATCCAGCTCTCCCGCACAAGCAGCGTGCGCCAGCACCTGGATGCGGCGCTGCACCCGCTGCGGGTCAATGGCGTGATGGAGGTGGAGCACCTGGCCACCGTGGCGGCGCTGGTGGAGGCGGGGCTGGGGGTCTCGGTGGTGCCGGCGCTGGCGCTGTTCCAGTTCCGGCGCGAGGGGCTGGCGGTGCGGCCGTTGCAGATGCCGTCGCTGGTGCGCGACATCTGCCTGGTGCGGCTCAAGGAGCGGGGCGATTCGGCCGCCGCGGCGGCGATGATCGACTGCCTGCGTCAGAAGTGGCCGAGGTAGCCGCCATCGACGGCCAGCACCTGCCCGCTGACGTACGATGCCGCCGGTGAGGCGAGGAAGACCGCCGCGCCGGCCACTTCGTCCGGCTGGCCCCAGCGGCCCAGCGAGGTCCGGTTGCGCAGCCATTCGGCGACCGTGCCGTCCGCCACCATCGACTGGTTCGGCTCGGTGGCGAAGTAGCCGGGCGCGATGGCGTTGACGGTGATGCCGTGGCGGCCCAGATCGGCCGCCATGGCGCGCGTGAGGGCGTCCAGCCCGCCCTTGGTGGCCGGATAGAGCACGTCGTTGGCGCGCGCCACCTGCCCGGCGATCGACGAGACATTGACGATGCGCCCGTACTGCCCGCGCTGCATCAGTTGCGCAGCGTGGCGACACAGCGTGTAGGGCGCGACGAGATTGGTCTCGAGCATGGCGCGCAGGTCACCAGCGTCGAGATCGACCATGGAAGCGCGGTTGCGGGTGCCGGCGTTGTTGACCAGGATGTCGAGCCGGCCCGGCCGGGTGGCGAGCGCCGCGAAGGTGGCGGCGACGGCGGCTTCGTCGGTGATGTCGAGCGGCAGGGCTTCGGCGCTGCCGCCACTGGCCTGCAACTGCGCCACGGTGTCCGCCACGCGGTCGGCGCTGCGCGCGCAGACCAGCACGTGGGCGCCCGCGGCGGCCAGGCCGGCGGCAATCGCGCGGCCAAGGCCCTGCGCGCCGCCGGTGACCAGCGCGACGCGGCCATCGAGCGAAAAGGGGGACGGGGAGACTGCGGTGGAAATCGGCATGCGGCGACTATACCGCAGCGCAGCAGCCGGAAAAACACCCCGGCATGGCGCCGGGGGTTCCCTGATGCGTCAGCGAATCAGCTTGCCCGTCGACGAGACGATCGACATCTCGACGAACGACGAGCCGGTGTGGCGCGTGGCGCTGTAGCTGATCAGGATGCCGCCGAGGTCGTAGTCGCGCAGGCCTTCCAGCGCGGTCACGAGCTTCTCGCGCGTGGGCTCCGCGCCGGCGCGTCGCAGCCCTTCCACAAGCACCTTCGCCGACATGAAGCCTTCCATGCCCGCGTTGCTCGGCTCCACGTTCTGGGCCTTGGCCATGCTGCGGTACTCGCTGGCGATGCTCATCTGGCTGGAGTTCATGCCCGGCACCACCTGCGTGATGATGAGCCCGCGCCCGTCATCGCCCAGTTCCTTGATGAAGGAGTCGGCGGCGTTGTTGGAGAGCGTGACGAACTGCGCCTCGCTGCCGGCGCGCTTCAGTTCCTTGATGATGCGCGCGGCTTCCGAACCCGAGCCGATCACCATCACGGCCTGCGGATTGGCCTTGTGGACGTTGGCCACGCCCTGGCCGATATCGCCCATCGGCCGGTTGAACGAGGCCGCCGCCGCCGGCTGCACGCCGCGCGCCTGCAGCGCGGTGGTGAAGCCTTCGAACACGTCCTGCCCGAAGCCGTCGTTGGCGTAGAAGATGGCGATCCGGCTCATGCCGGAGGTGGCGAGGTGGTTGATGGCGCGGGCCACTTCGTCCTGGTACTTGGCGCGCACGTTGAACACATAGCGGTTGACCGGGCGATGCAGCGTGATGGCGCCGGTCAGCGGGGCCACCAGCGGCACCTTCTCCGCGCCGATGATCGGCAGGATGCTCTCGTTCTGCGGCGTACCGCGCACCATGAACAGCGCGAAGACCTTGTCCTCGGCAATCAGCTTGCGGACGTTGTCGGGGGTGCGCTTGGCGTCGAAGCCATCGTCGTAGGTCACCAGCTCGATGCGGCGCCCGGCCACGCCGCCGTTGGCGTTGACGGTCTTCAGGTAGACCTGCGCCCCGGCGATCTGCTCCTTGACCGAGCCSGCTACCGGGCCGGTCACGCCGGCCGACTGGCCGATGCGGATGGTGCCCTTGCYGATCCCCGGTTCCGCGTGCGCGGTGTGCACCGCCACGGGCGCGACAAACCCCAGCGTGGCGGCAAGCATGCCGCACGCAAAGCTCCTTGCGTTCATTGTGACCCCTCCAAAAGCTGCTGGCTGACTAGTAATTTTTTGCCGCTGCGGCACACGGCGCGCCCCGTGGGGACGACCGTGCGATGCCCGCAACTTACCTCAACGGGGGTAAATGTTCAAACATCCAGATGGGGAGGGTCGGGAGGGGTGTTGCTGCGGCAGCACACCGTTTGCCTGTAAAGCTCCGGGTGGCGGCGCGGGTGTGGCCGCAGCGTGGCGCACGACAAGCCGTGCGCCGGGGCGCGCCACGGGGGCGCGCAGGCTAAGCGTTGCAATGCAGCGAAGCGTTCCGCGAAGGGCCCAGGAAGGGCTCAGGGGAACGCCGGCACTGCGGGGTCCATCCCGGCGAAGCGGGCTTCCGGATGGGCGCGCTGGAGCAGCATCTCGATTTCCTCGATGCGGCCACGCGGYACGTCCACCATCAGCAGCAGCTTGCCGTCCTCGATGTCYTTCTCGAAGGCGCGCAGCCGGCTGTTGGGGGCCGAACTGCCGATCATGCTCGAGGCCCAGGCCCCGAACACCGCGCCCAGCACGGCCAGCACGCCGACCAGGCCCCACTGCGGCGTGTCGCTGACGATAGGGAACATCGCCACCACCACACCGGCCACGATCCCCACGCCACCGCCCACCATCAGCCCCATCTCGGCGGCGTGGACGATGTCGGAGGTCTGGAACAGGTTCGCCTCATGCAATCCGGTCATGTCTGACCCATCGCGCGCCACGAAATGGATGTGGCTATTCTCGATGCGGGCCAGCAGCAAGTCGTCCATGGTGCGGCGGGCGCTTGGCAGGTCGGGCAACAACCAGAAGATGCGTTTGCGCATGGCTWGTCTCCTCTTCAGGCTCAGGCCGCCCCGGCTTGGGTATCCGTCGGTGCGGGACGGGATAGGTTCGTTCTACTCCGTTCGCAGACCGGTTGCAAGGCGCGCTGCGGCACGCTCCGTGGTGACGCGCGCTTGAAACATCGCGCATGCGCGCCGCGCGTCACCTCGCGCTATCTGCCTGCGTCAGAATGTGATCGGCAGGCGCAGCGTGACAGTCAGGTCCGGCGTGTCGCGGGTCAGGCCGGCACCCACCGACAGGTTCAGCGTGTAGCGTGGGCTGAAGCGGTACGAGTAGCCCACCAGCAGCGTGCCCTGCGTGATGCGCACCGAGCCCGGAATGGTCTGCCCGTTCTGCTTGGTCGGCCAGATGATGCTCTGGTCATAGCCGATACTGAACGAGGCATGCTCGTTCAGCGAAAGGCCCATGCCGAAGTTGAACTGGAAGATGTCCCCCGGGGCGATCTTGCCCAGCGACTCGGTCTGGCCGTTCAGCACGGTGCGGCTGACGTTGTCCCGCGCGAAGTTGTGCAGGTAGCTGAAGGTGCCGAAGAACACCGCCGGATCGGTCGGCAGCAGCCAGGTCACGCCCGGCTGGATCGCCTGGAAGCCGGTACCCGTCGGCATGCCCAGCGGCAGGCCGGTGCCGGTGGTATTGCTGACGCAGCGCGTCACGCAATCGGTCACCACTTCGAACGGATCTTTCCCGGTATTCGACTTGTAGCGGAGCCAGCCGATGAAGTACGGCATCTTCTCGTTGCCGTAGTTGAGCTGGTAGCGCAGCGTCGCCTCCACGTCGCCCAGGCCGTTGCCGCTGGAGTTGAACACGTTGTCGAACGCGCTGCCGGTGAAGACTTCCCGGCTCACGGTCTGCGACTTCGCGCTGACGTAGGGGACCTTGGCTTCGATCTCGAGCCGCTTGGTCAGGCCGTAGCGGAACGCCACCGCGCTGAGGTAGGTGGTGGTCTTCACCTCGCGCACATCGATCAGGCCGATCAGCACGGCCGGGATCACCGTGTAGCCGACCAGCGCCACGCGGTTGTTCGACGAATAGCCGTACTGGAAGCTCGGTTCCACCACCAGGCTGCCCTGGGCCGTCAGCACGCCAGGCTGGTCGAAGATCGGGGCGATCTCGGGCGGACGGCCGTCCGACACCGGCGCGCGGCCCACCGGCTCCTCGGCGCCGGCGAGGGACTCGCCCTGCTGGGCGCCCTGCGCCACGTTGTCTGGCGGGGCCTGGTTCTGCGGATCGCCCGGACCGGCAGGCTGCTGCTGGGCCTGCTGCTGCATGCCCTGCTGCACCGTGTTGTTGATCTGGGTGGCGCTGCTGCCGGCGGCCGCAGCAGCCGAGTTGGTGGACACATCGGCGCCGGTACGCTGGCCGCCGCGCTTGCGCGCGAGGGAGTCGGGGCTGATGGTATTGCGCAGCTCGCGGATGGTGGCTTCCTGCTCCGCCAGCGCGCGCTTCATGGCTTCGAGCTGCCGGGACTGTTCGGTCAGTTCCTTCTGCAGCGTCTCCAGCCGGGCGGCGGCCGGTGGCCCCGCGTCCGGCGGTGTCTGGGCGTGGCTCATGCCGCCCAGCAACAGCATCGTCGAGCAGCCGGCAAAACGGATGCCCTGCAGCGAACGCTTCTTCATGACGTCTTCCTCCCCCGGGGACGGCGGGCTGTCTCGCAGGAGCCCGCAACCTGTACCGCTTGTCCGCGTATTCGCGACTTACCTCATGCTGGCTGTCCTTTGGATGACACTGTTCAGCGCAGTATTTGCCATCTGCGTGCGGAACGCCGCCAGCGTGTTCACGCTGGCGTTGATTGTCATCAGGCTCTGGATGCTCTGGTTGTTAAGCGTATTCTGGATCACCGTGCTCGGCATGTTCGCCATCGCACCAACGTTGGCCGTATTGCCTGCGCCGTTCTGCACGACGTTCGACAGGCCATTGGTGGTCACCGTGCCGGTGGCCGTGGCCACGGCCTGCGAGGCCATGCCCGCCGCGCCCTGCGCCGTGGCATTGGCACCCTGCGCGGCTGCGTTGGCCGCTGCCTGGGCCGTGCCTGCCGCGCCCTGGGCGCTGGCGGCCGCGCCATTGGCCGTGGCGGTGGCCGACTGCCCCGCCGCGCCCGCCGCACCCTGTGCATTGGCGGCCGCGGCATTGGCGGCTGCCACGGCGCCGGTGGCGGCGTTGTTGGCGTTGGCTACGGCAGCCGCCACGCCGCCCAGCGTGGCTTGCAGCTGCTGCGCCTGCGCCGCCGTGATGCGGCTTACATCGGGAATGTTGATGCTGGTGGCCACGGCCAGCGCGCCGTTGACGAAGACCGCGCGGTCGATGCCGAAGCTGACCTGCAGGCCGGCCACGTCAAACCCGCCACGCTGTTTGTCGAGCCGCGCCTGCGCCACCGGTTTCCATTTGGCCATGCCGCCGCGTGCATCGGTCACCGGCGCGTCGGGGTCGCGCGTGGCAACGGTCATGGCCTTTGCCAGCGGATCCTCGGCTGCGCGGTGCTTCGCCGTGGGGGCCCTGGCCACCGGTCCCTCGGACGCAGGCGCTTGGGCAACAGGGACAACAGGGTTAGCGGAAGGTGCCGCCACGCGTTCAACGGGCGGCGGCACGGGGATATCGGCGGCCAGCTCCACTTGCGTGGGCATCGCTGGCAGATCGATGGCATGGGACACGGCCACGGCCGGGAGTTCCGGCGCTGCGGGCACGGTAGGGACGTCGGCGGTCGCGCTCAGCGCGATGTCGATTGCCGTATCGGGCATGGGCGCACCCATGTCGGCGTAGGCATTGCCGGCGCAGGCCAGACCCGCGCCCAGCAGGGCCATCGCCGCCGCACTGCCGGCTCTGCGCCGGAGTGCGGGTGAAGCGGTTGTCAGGACCATGACTGCTCCTCGACTCAGAAATCGTTCACGCCATGCTTGGGCATGACGGTGAAATACAGGCTGTCGCGGTTGATCCCCGAAGAGTAGGGGCCCGAGGGCGCGACGCGCCAGTCGGACACCAGATTGAAGCGCGCGTTTTCTGTGCGGTTGTGGATCACGAACAGCAGCTGGCTGTCCCAGATCCGCTCGAAATGCTCCCGCTCCAGCGCGCGCGTGCCACGTGCCGGATCACCGATCAGCACGCGGTTGCCCTTCACGCCCTTCACCACGACGAAGTGGTGATAGCCGTTCTCGACGATCAGCACGATCGCCGGTACCTGCGTTTCCTCCAGCTTGGAGAGCGGCAGTTCGTAGCCATCGGCCAGGAACCCGCGCGACTCCAGAAAGCGCTTCATGTCGAGCAGCGAGAACCCTTCGGCCCGAATCTTGGCCTGGTCGCCGTTGACGTACATGTTGGCAAAGACCACCTGCTCCGTGACCGGGTAGCCGTATTGGTAGGTCAGCAGCGTCGCGATGGCGGCCGAGCCGCAACTGAAGTCGAACTGCTGGCGGATGGTGGTGCGATACCGGGCCTCGCGGAGGCTGGTGACCGGCACGTAGTAGTTCTTGCCGCCGTCGGCGGGCACGTTGATGTAGTCGGCGCGGGCAGCGGAGAAGCTCCCCAGCGTCGCCGCCACGGTAGCGGCGGCCAGCAACAGGCGGCGCATGATCATTTGAACTGGACGTTGAGGATGGTCGCGTTCTGGATCAGCACGTTATTGCCCGAATTCTGGATCACGGTGGGCAAGCCCGCCGCGTTCGAGAACGCGCCATCGGAAACGATGTTGCTGCCAGACAGCGTGTTGATGGCGGCGTTGTCCGCCACGGTGCCGTGCAGGCGCATGTCGTTGACGACGAGTTCGGAGCCGCCGCGTACGCCGTCCAGCTTGTCGCTGCCAACCGCGCGTGCCGTGGTGCCGAACAGATTGTTCCTGGGTGCCGCGTCCGGCTTGACCGCCGTGACGCTTGCCGCTGCGCCGGCCACCGCGGTGGCTGCGCCCGATTCACTGCTGGCCACTGCCACGGCCGATGCCTCGGCGGTCGGTGGTCCTGCTACAGCCTGGGCGAACGGCCAGGCCAGGAGAGCTGTCGTGACTGCCATGACAGCGGAGCGATGCGAACACATGGTGCGTCTCCCTCTTGTTCCGACCTCGCGGCTCCCATCCGGGCCACGGTATCGGACCTCCCAGGCACCTCGACAGACAAGCATCCCGGCCCTTGCAGGCGCCGGGATACCCGTCATCTCGAATGCCAACCGTGCAAGCCTCCGGCCGAAGCCGGAGGACTCACTCGGACTTAGCGACCGGCATTCACGTTCGCCTGGACGTTGACGCTTTGCTGCACCAGCGACGCCATGCCGCTGTTCTGGCTGGCGATCATGACGCCTGCGGCGGATTGCCCGACGCTGGTCATGGTGTTGGACATGTTGAAGGCGCCAGCATCGACGACGTTGTAGCCGCCGTTGCCGCCAGCGCCGCCCACTGCACCGTTGCCGGTACCGCCCGCGCCGCCATTGCCCACGCCACCGGCGCCGCCTGCACCGCCCGTGCCCGATGCGGCACCCACAGCGCCGTTGCCGGCCGTGGCGCTACCGTTCGAGGCCGACGATGTGGCGCTGCCATTGGCCGCCGCGCCGCCCGTGCCGCCGTTGCCGGCAGTGCTGGTTTGCGCGCCGCCTGCGCCGCCCGAGGCCGTTGCCGCGCCAGCCGTGGCCGTTGCCGCACCGCCCGTGCCTGCGCCGCCGGCGCCGCCCGAGCCCGTGGCCGTGCCGCCCACTGCCGTCGAGGTGCCCGTGCCGCCGGCCGCGCCTGCGCCGCCCGTGCCCGAACCCGAGCCGCCCGTGCCGCTACCGGCACCACCGCTCGCCGATACCGCACCGGTCGTGCCCGTGCCGCCTGCGCCGGCCGTGGCCGTGCTGGAGCCACCAGCGCCATCGCCGCGCTCTCTGGCCGCGCTGCCGGCACCGCTGCTGCCGCCCAGTGCCGCGGCTGCGCCCAGTGCCCCSCCGCCAGCGCCCAGTGCGCTGCCGCCGGCGCCCAGTGCGCCACCGCCRCGGCCACCGTCGCCGCCAATCGCGCCGCTGTAGCCGCCGCCAGCACCCGCAAGGGCCGAGCCGCCACGGCCACCCACGCCAAGGCTGGCGCTGAGGGAGCTGCCGCCGCTCGCGCGGGCGTTGCCGCCATCACCGGCGCTGCCGCTGGCGTTGCCGCCACGACCGCCATTGCCTGCCGTGGCGCTGCCATTGGTAGCCGCGCCGTTGGTAGCGCTGCCGTTGGTGGCGCTGCCGCCCGAACCGCCCGAGCCGCCATTGCCGCTATTGCCGCCGTTGCCGCCATTGCCGCCGCTGCCGCCTTCGCCGGTCCCGCCAACCCCACGGCCGCCTGCACCACCCGTAGCGCCATTGGCATTGCCGCTGTTGGTGGCATAGTTGCCGATGTTGCTGATGGTATTGCCGGACACCGTGCCGCTGAGTCGGCTGACGGCGATGGCCTTGGTCGAGTTGAAGGAGTTGGCGATCGACGACGTGGCCGTGCCGCCATTGGCCGCCGCGGCATTACCGTAGCCATCCACGCTCTGGCGAACGCGGGTGCTGACGCGGGTGGACGTCTTGTTGAGCGTCAGCGTGGCGGTCCTGTTCGAAGTCCTGTTGGTGGTAGTGGTGCTGTTGTCCTGAGTCGCAGTGGAATTTTCGTTGGCGTTGGCGCCATCGCCTTGGGTGGAAGTTGCGGTGGCGGTCTGCGTGTTGTCGCCCTCGCCCGAGTCGTTGTTGGTTGTCGGGTTCGCATAGGCCTGGCTACCAAAGAAGGCCAATGTGATCGCCGACGCCAGTAATGTCTTTTTCATACGATGCTCCCAGGAAGTTTGTGCTGCGGCTCAGCCTCCGGCCGGCGCTCTCGAGAACATCGGCTGGAGGTTCAGGTCCGGCACGGGACCAGACCAGCCTCCCCTTGCGCACAAACAGTGCCAGCGGGCGCCCCGCGCCGTGTAATCCGTTGAAATACAAGGGCTACCAACCGGTGACCGGGAACTTTTCTAGCGGCCACCCATCTCCGGCGATGCTGCGATGCTGTGAACCGCAGTAGACATGTCACACCGTTGAGACACCGCCAGCCGCATGGCTGCGTGGGGGCCCSGTGCAATTGCGAAAAAACCGTGATTTTTCAGTGGCTTGGCGCGRCGCCTAGGGGAACCCCGCAACGCTGCGGCCCGTTACGGCGGTGAAACAGCCGGGCCGAGGTGACCGCTACGCAATCACATGGCCTGTGCGAAGTGCCTGATATGTCAAGAATTGCAATCCCTGATAGGCACCCTACCCCGCGCCCCGGCGCCAGTGCGACGTGAGCACCGGCTTTCAGAGGGAATCCCGCCCGGCGGCGGGCCTTTCTTGCGCGCGCCGCGCCGGCGATGCGGGACCGCAACAAATGCGGGCGTACGGAGTGCTCAGAGCGCCGCCAGCCTGTTTCATGCTAGGCTCTATGTCTGATTTAACGTACATTAGTCTCGTCTAGGACTTGTCAGCGCATCCGCAAGGGAAACCATGAGTGAAGCCGTCGTTCCCCTGTATCACCAGATTTACGTAGTCCTCCGCCAGCAGATCGTGGAAGGCCGTTTCGGGCAGGGCCCGCTGCCGGGCGAGATCGACCTCGCCAAGCAGTTTCACGCCTCCCGCGTGACCATGCGCCGCGTGTTCGACCGCCTGGTGCAGGAAGGTCTCGTGCGGCGTCATCGTGGCCTGGGGACCTTCGTGAACCCGCATCCGGTGAAGCCGGCCGCCACCGAAGAGCGCACCACCAGCCTGCTCGGCAACATCATCGACATGGGCGAGAAGACCGCCGTCAAGGTGATCTCGATCGACGAAGTGCACGCCACCCCCGATGTGGCCGAGGCGCTCAAGATCGAACCGGGCGACCCCGTGGTGAAGGTCGTGCGCGTGCGCCACTACCGCGACCGTCCGCTCTCGCATATCACCGTCTACCTGCCCGTGGACCTGGGCCGCCCGCTGCAACGCAAGGATCTGGAAGGCACGCCGATCCTGCGCCTGCTGGAGGCCGCCGGGGTGGAACTGGGCCGCGCCAGCCAGGTGCTGACCGCGCGCCTGGCCGACGTGGTGGTGGCCCCGCTGCTCGACGTCCCCGTGGGCGGCGCGCTGCTGGCCGTGCGCCGCGTGGTGCTCGACAAGGCGGGCCGCCCGGTGCAGCTGCTGCTGGGCCAGTACCGGCCCGACCGCTATGAGTACCGCATGGACCTGTCGCCGATGGGCGGAGACAGCGCCAACGTGTGGGTGGAAAACGAGACCCGCACCGGCCTGCGCGACTGMCCCCCCTCCTGTCCACTGCCGCGCGCGGCGGATTCCGGGCGATACTGCGCACTCCTGATCACACTGTCGAGGAGCTACCGTCATGCCAGTCGTCCGCCCGCGCGCGCACCAGCTCGCTTGTCCGCCTGCCTGTCCGCCCGCCCGCGCTGCTGTTCTTCGCCCCTTCCACCGTCTGTTCCAACACCTTCCCGCCGCGCTGATGGCTTCGGCCTCGGCGGCGCTGTGCGTGGCACTCGTGCTGCCCGCCGGCGCGCACGCCGCGGTAGCCGGCGGCAAGCCGATCCGCATCCTCGTGGGTGCGCCGGCCGGCGGCACCACGGACACCCTCGCGCGCACCATCGCCCAGGAAATGTCGCAGTCGCTGGACCAGCCGGTGGTGGTGGAGAACCGTCCCGGCGCCGGCGGCAACATCGCGGCGGACATGGTGGCCAAGAGCGCGGCCGATGGCAGCACGCTGCTGATGAGCTTCACCAGCCATACCATCAACGCCACGCTCTACAAGAAGCTGCCGTTCGATCCGATCCAGGATTTCACGCCGATCACGCTGGTGGCCACGGTGCCGAGCGTGCTGGTGGCCACGCCGAAACTGCCGGCCAACAACATCCCCGAACTGATCCGGCTGGCCAAGTCCGAGCCGGGCAAGCTCAATTTCGGCATCGGCTCGGTTGGCTCGTCGGTGCATCTGGCCGGTGACATGTTCAAGATGATGACCGGCACCTATATCGTCAACATCCCCTACAAGGGCACCACGCCGGCCATCACGGACCTGCTCGCCGGGCAGGTGGACCTGATGTTCGCCAGCACGCTCAACGTCGCCCAGCACGTGAAGGCGGGCAAGCTCAAGGTGCTGGGCGTGACCAGCCCCGCGCCGCTGCCCCAGTTCCCGGGCGCGCAGCCGATTGGCGCGACGGTGAAGGGTTTCGAGTCCAGCGCGTGGTTCGGCCTGTTCGGGCCGGCCAACCTGCCGCCGGAGGTGACCCAGGCGCTGTATCAGGCCGCGCGCCACGGGCTGGAATCGCCAGCGGTGCGCAAGCGGCTCGAGAACGACGGCGCCCAGCCGAGCGCGATGGCGCCGGACGCCTTCGCCACCTTCGTCAAGCAGGACGTGAAGCGCTGGGCCACCGTGGTCAAGTACTCGGGAGCCCAGCCGGAATGACGCTGCCGAGCGGCCACGCCGCCGAGCCCCCCGCCSCCCCGCCGGCCACGCTGGCGCAGAAGCTGGTCGCCCGGGCCGCCGGCGTGGCGCACGTCACGCCCGGCACGGTGGTGATGTGCAAGGTCGATCTGGCGATGGCGCACGACTCCAGCGGCCCGCGCCGCGTGGCACCGTTGCTGCGCGAGCTGGGCGTCAAGGTGTGGGATCCCACGCGCTTCGTGGTGGTGACCGACCACTACGTGCCGGCCGCCGACCCCGACGCCGAGGCCATCGTCCAATTTACGCGCGACTGGGTCCGCGAGGCCGGCATTTCGAACTTTATCGATGGCCAGGGCATCTGCCACGTGGTGCTGCCCGAGCAGGGCCACGTGCTGCCGGGCCGCTTCATCGTCGGCGGCGACAGCCACACGCCCACCGGCGGCGCGTTCGGCGCCTATATGTTCGGCATCGGCGCCACCGAGATGGCCGGCGTGCTGGCCACCGGCGAGATCTGGCTGCGCGTGCCGCAGACCATCCGCATCGACTGGCGCGGCGCGCTGGGCACCGGCGTCTGCGCCAAGGACATGATGCTGTTCCTGTGCGCGCAGCTCGGCATGGCCGGCGGCCACTACGAGGCCATCGAGTACACCGGCGCCGCCGTCACCGCCCTGCCGATGCAGGAACGCATGACGCTGTGCAATATGAGTACCGAACTGGGCGCGCAGACCGGGCTGGTTGCGCCGGACGCCACCACGCTCGCATGGCTGGCCGAAGCCGGCGTGGATGCCACCGCGCTGGCCGCCATCGACACCCGCCACTGGCGCAGCGACGCCGGTGCGCCGGTCCTGACCACCCATTGTTTCGATGCCAGCACGCTCGCGCCGCAGGTGGCCGCGCCGCATTCGCCGGCCAACAGCGCGCCGGTGGAAGTCAGCGCCGGCCAGCCGGTGGAGATTGCCTATCTGGGCGCCTGCACCGGCGCCAAGCTCGAGGACTTGCGCATGGCCGCCAGCGTGCTGCGCGGGCGCAAGGTGGCGCCCGGCGTGTCGCTGCGCGTGGCCCCGGCCTCCCTGCGTGACCAGGAACAGGCCGCGCGCGAAGGCACGCTGCAAGTGTTGACCGATGCCGGCGCCGCGCTGCTGCCCAACGCCTGCAACGCCTGTGCCGGCTATGGCGCGAGCCGCTTCCCGGCCGGCAGCCACGCCATCGCCTCCACCGCGCGCAACTTCGCGGGACGCATGGGCGATGCCGGCAGCGAAGTCTGGCTGGGCTCCCCGATGACCGTAGCTGCCAGCGCGGTGACCGGGCGCATTACCGATCCCCGCACGCTGCTCGCCTGACTCGCTGCACCCGCATCATCCGTAGCATCCCCATAAAAACCAGAAAGAGACAGACAACGCGTTACATGCCCCCCGCCCCCGAATTCCCCCTGCCGCAAGCCGGCCGGATCTGGCGCTTTGGCGATGATGTCGATACTGACGCCATGGCGCCCGGCACCTATATGAAGGCCGGCATCGACGTGCTCGCCCAGCATTGCCTGGCCTCGCTGCGGCCGGAGTTTCCGGCCTCGGTGCGCCCCGGCGACCTTGTCGTGGCCGGCAGCAACTTCGGCATGGGGTCGTCGCGCGAGCAGGCCCCGCAGGCGCTGCGCCACCTCGGCGTGGCGGCCGTCATCGCGCCATCCTTCGCGGGACTGTTCTATCGCAACGCGCTCAATCTTGGCCTGCCGGTGATGGTGTGCGCCGAGGCGGCGCTACTGGCCGATGGCGCGCGCGCCACGCTGGATCTGGACGGCGCGCGTATCCGGCTCGAAGACGGCACGCACCTGGCGTGCGAGCCGATGCCGGACTTCCTGCGCGCGCTGCTACGGGCGGGTGGGCTGGTGCCGCACCTGAAGGCCCGGCTGGCTGCCCGCGGCGGTGATCGCTGACAACTGCGCCTCACGCAGCAGGGTCAGCGCCTCTTCGTCACTGGTCTGCGTGAAGTCGAGGTAGAAGGCGCCCACGGCGCCGAAACTGTCCGGGGTCTTCAGGCACACCACTTCGTCGGCCACTTCGCGCAGCGAATCGAGCCCGTCCGCCGCCCCGACCGGGGTGGCCGCCACGACCCGCGCCGCGCCGGCGGCCCGCACCGCGTGCAGGGCCGCGCGCATGGTGGCGCCGGTGGCCACGCCGTCATCGACGACAATCACCTGCCGCCCCTGCATCGCCGTCACGGCGTGCCCGCCGCGATAACGCTGCTGGCGCCGGCAGATCTCGTTGAGCTGGCGGCCGCGCTCGGCATCGAAGGCGCCGGACTCCACCGAACGCTGCGCCCACGGATCGTCATTGACCACGGTATGCGGCTCGCCGCCGCTGGCATCGCCCTCCACCACCGCGCCCAGCGCCAGTTCCGGGTAGCCGGCGGCGCCGATCTTGCGCACCAGCAGCACGTCCAGCGCGCCGTCCAGCGCGCGCGCCACCTCGAAAGCCACGGGTACGCCACCGCGCGGCAGCGCCAGCACGAGCGCCGGCTGGCCATCATCGGTATGGCCCATCCCGCGTTCGGCGAGATCCCGGCCCAGATAGGTGCCCGCCTCGCGGCGGTCGGCATAGCACGGCGGTAGTGTCATGGCGTGCTCCCGCAGGCGTTGGCGGTGACTGGAAGGACAGGGGGACAGGCGCCGCGAGGGAGCGGCTCCCCAGCCCACTATAGACCCGTCACGGGAAGGCGGCGGCGCTTTCTGGGGCGAGTGATGGGGGAAGGGTGGACCCTATCGGCCCGATAGGTCCCGACGATTGATGGCGATCGTGAAATAGTGTTTTGAGGCGCGCCCCGATGATCGATACGCATTGCTTGCGTAGGATTCAACCCGTGGCGGCGATCCCGCCCGTCGAACTTCCAGACCCCGGCGCCCAGAACGCGCCATTGACTTGAGCGAGCGTTACCGTGAATCCGCAACAGACTTCCCGCACCGACGACCAGACCGCCCAGCACGACCTGGACCTCGACATCCCCTTCGGCTCGCTCGACGCAGCCGCCATGGCGGAACTGCCCTACACCTTCCGCCAATCGGGCCATTGCACGCGCTACTACAACGAGTTCTTCGGCTGAAGCCAGCCTCCGGGGCCCTAGGCCTCGCGTGGCCGGCAGATCATGAAGACTTGCGAACTGAGCCACCACGGCAGCTGACGCAGGGGGCTGGTGGATTCGGCTTCCACGTCGAAGCGCATGCTCACCTGCGCGCGCAGCTTGCGGAAGTCGAAACCCTTGTGGGTATGGCGGGGATTGTCCGGCCGCGTGACCGGCAACCCCATCAGCGCCCGCAGTGCCTCGCCCGGCGTGTGATCCATGCGTAACGTGCGCTCGCTGACCATGCCGTTGAGCAGCTTCGGCACGATGGCGACGCCATACATCACCGGCACCGAGATGATCAGCGTGCCGCTGGGGCGCAGGATGCGCAGGGCGTCGTCGAGGAAGGTGTCGACCTCGTCCGCATAGAGGTGCTCGCAGACTTCGAACGCGGTCAGCATGTCCACCGAGTCRGCGGGCTGGGCGTCCATTTCGGCCAGATAGCGGATCTCGGGGTAGTCCGGGGTCTTGTAGGGGTCGAGTCCGGCCAGCGACAGGTCAGGCCGCGCCTGGCCAAGCCGGTGCAGGAACAACCCCGGCCCCGCGCCGAAGTCCACCACCGTGCCGCCGTGCGGGCAGCGGGCGGACACCATGCCGAGGCCCAGCGCGATCCGGCTCCGGTGCGCAAAACGTGCCAGCGGGTTGGACGCGTTGATGGTCTGCTTGTCGTAAGTGATCTGCATGGCCCGTGTCTCCCCCTGGGTTGCCGCATGGCAGTTTCCTGCATTCTGGCGAGGGGAGGCGCGCGGCCTCTGTGCGATCCGACACACGGAAATGCCGGGGCGGCCTGCCCGCCCCGGCGCCCTTCAATACGTCTTGTAGGGCAGGAACTTGCCGGACATCTCGATCCGGACGCGGTCCCCGTTGGGGTCCGCTTCGCGCTGGAGGTCCATGCGGAAGTCGATGGCACTCATGATGCCGTCGCCAAATTCCTCATGGATCAGCGCCTTGAAAGTGGTGCCGTAGACGCTGACCAGCTCGTAGAAGCGGTAGATCAGCGGGTCGGTGGGGACCTGGGTGGGCAGGGAGCCCTTGTAGGGCACGGTGCGCAGCCACGGCTCGGCTTCGGCGGGGAGGTCGAAGATCTCCATCACGGCGCGCGCGCCGGCTTCGTCGAACACCATCTGGCCCAGGCACGCGGCCGTCGTCCATTCCTTGCTCTTGCCCACGCGCTCGGCCACCTGCGCCCAGGAAATCCCGCGCCTGACCTTGGCTTCGATGATCAGATCGGTCACGTCACTGCGATTCATGTTCCCTCCGTTGGTATTTGGCATTGGCCCGGGAGAGAACGGCGGATGGGGTCACGGCACGCTGGAGCGCTCCATGACCGCGACGGCATCGCCCCTGTCTTCGAACTGCATCCGCGCGAAACGCGGCACCGACAGCGGGCTCAGGCCTTCGAGCGCCTGCAGGATCAGCACGATGAACATGACCGGCATGACGTCCTCCCTCGGGAATACGGCGAACAGACTGGCGCAAGCTTCGTGCCACGCGCGCGGCCCCGGAATCGGCTGCCGATGACGCACCGTGGGGCGTTTTCGGAGACCGGCGAGGGCGTCGGCGCGGGGTGCGCACCGTTGCGGGGAAGCCCGCCGTGCGGGGCGCACAGGCTGAAGCGTACCCGTTTCTGCGCGAAGCGTGGCGACGTCAATGGATCAGGACAGCGCTGCCCCCGGGGCAAATCTTTGCAGCAGACATTTCCGATGTAACGCCACATTACCCTGGGCCTTGCGGCCAGCCCCGCCGCGGGCGTAGGCGTCACTTCGCCGCAAAGCCTTATCCGACAAGGGCTGGCGGGCGATGGGCCAAGCCGATTGGGAGGCGTTTTCGCCGCATCCGGCGCGAAGACTGCCTTACAAGTGCAACCGCGCGGGGCGGGGGTGCGTCGCTACAGTGAAGCCGTGTTCAACGCGAACCGCCACCGAGCGAATCGCATACGGAGTCCCACATGAAACGCGCCATCGCCCTGACCCTTTTGCTGGCCACCACGAGCGCCCTGCTTTCGGCCTGCATCGTCGTGCCGCCGCGCGGCGGCCATTACCACTACCACGACCGCGGCCGCTATTGATCGGCCACGGCGTCGGACTTCATCGAACAAACCCAATCCCGCAGCTTGCTTTGCCCGACCGGATGACCCGGTAGAAGGAGAACCACCATGAAACGCCAACTGATGCTTGCCGCCGCTGTCCTTGCCGCCGGGAGTGCCTTCGGGCTGATGTCGCCCGCCCAGGCCCATGGCAATGGCTACGACGACCGCCCGCCGCCGCCGCGCCATGAAGTGCGCCCGGCGCCGCGGCCCGGCAAGGTCTGGGTGCCCGGCCACTACGACCGCGTGCAGGGCAACTACGCCTGGCGCGGCGGCTATTACCAGGCGGCGCGCCCCGGCTACCGCTATGTGCCGGACCGCTGGGTGCAGAGCCCCCGCGGCTGGGTGAGRCGTCCAGGGTATTGGGCGCGCTAAGCGTAGCCATTGAATAAGGAAACGGGCCGGACCATGGGCATGTGGTCCGGCCCGTTTCCTTTTCGTTTCCCTTCCTTTTCCTATTCCGGCAATCGGTCCATTGGGCTTTCAGCCCTCCCCCGGGAGGTGGGGTGTATCCCCACGAAGGTGGGTGGCAAGCCGGGCGCCGCCCCCTTAACACCCTCGATTACTTTCCTCCGGAGGTGGGATTTCACTCTCATCCTTTTGCACTAGGCCACGAGACTCCCCACGAAAGGAGAACTGCTCCTGCCGCCATCCGCCAGTCATTTTGTAATGGTTGCAAAACTGGCGCATAAAGCAGACTTTCGTTAATGCCATACCCCCCAGTCGGGTGAGCTTTTTCCATTTATCGTGTGTCTTTTATTCAATATGGTTGCAGTGGTGAAACATATTCGGGACCGCCTGTATCAGGCCTGCAACCGGGCGGCCAGCCTGTGCCAGATGGCGTTTGGCGAACATCGCCGCCCAAACGCATGAGGGGTGGCTCGGTTTAGCAACGGATTATGAGTTCGTTTTCATTCCACCTCAGCAGACGCTGAATTCCACCCGCTTGCTTTCGGATGAACCAGCCCATAAGATGAATTTAAGCCGAATTTAGGAGCGAGATTTTTTCGGGTTAGGGTTCGGGTCAACCTTCCGGTCGCGCGGCAAAGTCCAATCTCACAACTGGACATCGACTGACACGGAAGCACGGGGTTCAAGCGGTCTTCGCGGCATCTGTCATGGGTGGCCGCCCTGCCGGTGATATTCCCTTACGCAAAGCGCCCGCAGCTCACCCGCCAACGGGGAGTGAAGAATAATGAACGCCTTGCTGATCGAGGAGCATCCACTGCTCCGCCTCGGGCTGTTGCAGATGCTCGAAACCATCCAGGAATCCGGACATGTACTGGCGCTTGCGCCAGCCGACATCGGCAAACTGGACACCCCACWCCGCAATGCCGACCTGCTGGTCTTCGGTATGCCCGCCGACGAGTTCGCCGGCTGGACACAACTGGAACTGGCGCGCGAACGGCTTGCGCCGCAACGCATCCTGGTGCTGTCCGACCAGCTGCCGCTGCATGCGCCCACGGCTGACGCCGCGCGGGGTATCTGCGGCTGCCTGCCGAAATCGGCCTCGCTGGCCGTGATCGAAGCCGCCATCCGGCTCGCCATCTCCAGCGTGCAGGGCCTGATGTTCGCGGGCGATGCCCTGCCGGCCGCCGTGGCGACCGCCCCGGCCGCCTCGCGTTCGGCGCTGCCGGCCACGCTGTCGCTGGCTTCGGCTGCGCCGCTGCCGCTGACCGCCACGGTGCAGACCGATCCGCACGCGCTGGCCGCCTGCGCCGCCACGCCCCGCGCCGCAATGGGCGCCCTGCGTGCCACGGCCCAGCCGCTGACCGAGGACGAACCGAGCTACGACGAAGCCGAGATGCTCAAGATCACGCCGCGCCAGTACGAGGTGCTGGTGCTGCTGGCACGCGGCTATCCGATCAAGACGGTCAGCCGCATGCTCAATATCTCGGTGGCCACGGTGAAGAGCCACGCCTGCACGCTGTACCAGCGCCTGAAGGTCAAGAACAAGGGCGAAGCGGTCTACGCCGCGCTGCAACGCGGCGCCACGCTGGACTGGGTCAGCGGCGACGAGCGCGCCACGCGCGCGGCGCCGGCGGTACGGCGCGAGGCGTCCTTCCCCACGCAGCCCGGCATCTGAGCCGCGTTTGCTCCCCCCTCCCCGGGGCTCCCCGCGCGCAGGCGCGGGAGCCGGGGAGTGAGTGAGCGAGCGTACAGACCCCGGTGGCCGCGCCTCCCAGACTGACGAAGACAGCCGCACAGGCTGCAAACGACGATACGGGCACCAGCCCGACGGGAGAAATCGCCATGTCAGCCAGCTTCCTGCCGACGTTCTCGCTGTGCATCTGCACGCGAAACCGGCCCGACGACCTGCGCCGCGCGTTGCAATCGGTCCAGACCTCCACGACGCCCGTGCACCAGCTGATCGTCTCCGACGACAGCACGGATTACCGCACGCGCGACATGATGCTGGGCGAGTTCCCGGCCATCACCTACGTCGAAGGGCCGCGCCGCGGCCTCTGCGCCAACCGCAACCGCGCCCTGGCTGCCGCCACGGGCACGCACGTGCTGTTTATCGACGATGACGCCACGCTGGGCGAGACCTTCCTCCAGCAGATGGCCGAACGGCTGCTCGACGACCACGTGCACCACGTGGCCGCCGGCGGGCCCGCCAACCGGCTGATCCTGACCGGCACCGAGGTCTGCCACGGCGAGCGCGTCCGGCCGCACAAGGGCGCCTTCCTCGGCTTCCAGCAGCACAACTACCGCTGCGGCGAGCGCATGTACTCGATCGTGATCAACAGCACCGTGTTTCCGCGCGAGCTGTTCGAACACGTGGCCTTCGACGAGCAGCTGGTCTATGGCTACGACGAGATCGACCTGGCCAGCCGGGCGGTGTTCAAGCACAACTTCCGCATCGAATGGCTGGCCAGCGCGGCCAATCATCATTTCCCGTCGCCAGCCAACCGCGACTACTACCGGCCGTTCCTGCACGCCTCGCGCATCTACACCACGTTCAAGCGCTATGGCTGGAGCGAACGCCGCCCGGCCAAGGCCGCGGTGTTCCTGATGGCGGCCGTGTCCCACAACCTGGCCCACAACGTGCGCCAGCAGGGGCTGCGCGGCGTGGCTGAGGCGTGGCGCACCACGCGGCTGGCCTGCGGCTACATCCACCGSCACGCGCGCGGCGCGGGCACCACCGGCGGCGTGACGCCGATAACCGCCGACTCGGCGACCGGTTCGGCAACCGGTTCGGCAACCATCACGCCACGCTGATCTATCTAATTAGTCAGGAAGGAAGTCAGACGGCGGGCGCGTCCTGCGCCACGCCGTCTCGGCGTGCCACGTCGGCCACGATGCGGTCCACGGCCGTGAGCATGGCCTGGGGGGAGAAGCGCGCCACCGCTGCCGCGCGGGCGCGGACGCCCATCCGGTCGCGCTCGGCGGCGTCAGCCAGCCGGGTCAGGGCCGCCGCGAGCGCCGGGGCATCGTCGCAGGGGATCAGGATGCCGGTCTCGCCATCGTCGACGATCTCGGTGACACCACCGGCCGCCGTCGCCACCACCGGGCGCGCCGCCAGCATGCCCTCCACCACCACACGGCCGAATGGCTCGGCGCGGGTCGAGGCATGCACCACCACGTCCATGCAGTGCATGAGTTCGGCCACATCGGCCCGGAAGCCGGTGAAATGGACGCGCCCCGCCAGGTCCGGCTGCGCCGCGCGCTCGCGCAGCGACGCCTCGTAGGCGTGCTCGCCGAACAGCGCCCCGCCCACCACGACCATGGTGGTGTCGGGCATGCGCGACACCGCATCCATCAGCACGCGATGGCCCTTCCAGGACGTCAGCCGGCCGAACAGGCCGACCACCAGGCCCCGGGCGGGCAGGCCGTTCGCCACGCGCAGCGCCATGCGGTCGCGCTGCAGCGCGGCGTCGAACGGCGCGGGATCGATGCCGTTATGCACCACGTCCACCGGCACGCCTTCGCCCGCCAGCCTGCGGAACGCRTCCGCGCTGGCCTGCGAGTTGGCCACCACGCGCGAGAGCCCGCGCGACAGCCAGCGGATCGCCAGTAACTGCGTGCCGCCGAAAAAGCTGTCATCGACGATATCGCGCAGGTGCCAGACCACCGGGCGGCGATGCAGCCACTTGCCGAGCACGCAGACCGCCATGGCGCGCTGCGTGTTGGCGTAGACCACGTCCGCGCCAGCCGCACGCCGGGCCACGCGCCGCACCAGCGAGGGCAGCGCCAGCAGGCCGCGCAGCGCGCTCGCGCCGAATCCGCGCTGGCGCAGCGCCGCCACGGCGTCGCTCGCCTCCACGCGCACCACCACGCCCTGCGCGGCCARGCGCTCGCGGAACGGGCCGTCGGCGAGCAGCACCACCTCGCTGTCATGCCGGCGATGCCGCGCGATGTCGAGCAGGCTGAGCTGCGCACCGCCGATCTCRCCGCTCTGGTCGACGAACAGCACGCGCCGTGCAGGCGACGGCTGATGGTTGCCCGTCCTGGCGCCATGGGCCAGCAGGTCTACGTGCAGCATACGTGGGGGGTCCTGTTCAGCCATGGCGCGCAAGCTCCTTGGCGGGCTCGGTCACGCCGGCGACGGGAAGGGGGGCATGGGGGRCGTGCTGGGGCGGTCGCGCCYCCGCCAACTGCTCGGCCAGCAATTCGGTGTAGATGGCGCCGTAGTCGCGCTCCACGCGGTCCACGCGCAGCCAGTCGATGTCCTGTGCGGCGCGCGCGCGCCAGCCGTCGAGCGTGTCGCGGTCGCGCAGCAGGCTCGACAGCGCCTCGCCCAGCAGCCGGGGCCGCTGGGCCGGCACGATCAGGCCCGCCGCGCCGTAGCCGAGCGCCTCGGGCACGCCACCCACCGCCGTGGCGACGATGGCGCAGCCCGCCTCGCGGGCTTCGCTCAGCACCAGCGGGAACGACTCCGAGTGCGAGGCCAGCACGAATACGTCGGCGGCCCGCATCCACGGCCGGGGGTCGCGCGCGAAGCCGGGCAGGTGCACGGCGTCGCTGACGCCCAGATCCTCCGCCAGCTGCACGCAGGCGGCGCGGTCCGGGCCGTTGCCGACCAGATAGAGCTGCGCGCCCGGCACGGCGCGGTGCACATCGGCGAAGGCATCGATCAGATCGAGCACGCCCTTGCGCGCGTAGAGGCCGGATACCGTGACGATCGACGGCCCCGCCAGCGTCTTTCGTGCCGCCGGCAGGCGCGCCAGCCGGGCCGAGCCGATGGTGCCGTTGCGCACCACGCGAATCTTGTCCGCCGGAATGCCGCGCCCGGTCATCGACGCCGCCACGGCGCCGCTGACGGCCACCACGCGGTCGCCCAGGCGCATCAGGTCCGAGCTGCGCTGGAATTCGTTATGGACCGTGGTCACCAGCGCGTAGYGCCCGCCGCCCGCGCGGCGCGCCAGCGCSCCGACCAGCGCSCCRGACACCATATGCGCRTGGACGATGTCCGGCGTGGTCTCCCGCGTCAGGCGGCGCAGTTCGCGCACCGCCAGCGGCAGCGCGAGCGGCTTGCGCTGCGCCAGCGTCACGTGCCGCACGCCCGAGCCGGCCAGCAGTTCGCCAAACCCGCATTCGGCGGAGGCGATGGTGACCGCGTGCCCGGCCGCGGCCTGCGCCACCGCCAGGTCCACCATGACGTTCACGATGCCGTTGCCGACATCGCGGGCGTGGTTGGCCAGGTGAAGGATCCTCATGTCTTCCCTTCGTGGTTAGCGGGCGCGGCGACATCCGGTGCCGCGCCATCGGGCGTGGGGCGCGGCGACACGCGCCGCCAGGCCGACTTCGCCACATCCCGGAACGTAGCCGAGCTGTGCAGCGACCATCCCATGTTGCAAAGGGCGAGCGCCGTGCCCGCCGCCAGGCAAGGGAGCCAGCCGTCCACGTGCGATGCCAGCAGCAGCGCCAGCGAGACGAACACCAGGTGCGGCGCCATCTCATGCACCAGCGGCCTTGCGCGCATGCCGCAGAGCCGCAGCAGCGCCGCATACTCGGCCACCCCGCGCACCAGCACCGCCATCACCGCACCCTGGATGCCGAACACGTAGACCCCGCCCCACAGCAGCAGCGCAAACGCCGGCAGCAGCAGCAGCGACACGTGCGCCACACCCGCCTCCTTGCCTTGGGCCAGCATGAGGTTGCGCGCCACGGTCGTCTGTCCGCCAAGCCACACACCCAGGATCATGATCCGGCCGATCTCGCCCGAGCTGGACGACAGCTCCTGCCCCACCCACGAGCGCAGGAACGGCTCCAGCACGAACAGCGCGCCAATCGTCACCGGCGTGAGCAACGTCTGGAGGAAGCCGAGCGCGTGATGGGCGATCTCCACCGCCTCCTCGCGCGGGGCGGCGGCCAGGCGCGGGAACAGCGTGCGCGAGAGCGCACCCGAGAGCAGGTTCAGCCGGGACACCAGGTTCTGCGGCACCGCGTAGTACGTGACGAAGCGCGGCGGCTGGAGCGCGCCGACCACCACGCGGTCCAGCGACTCGCCGATCATGTTGGCCGCCACGGTCAGCTGCAGCCAGCGGCCGTAGCCGAACAGCGCGCGCACGCAGGCGCGCTGGGCCCGCTGGACGGTGTCGATCTCCAGCACCCGCACCGCCGCCACGCCCAGCATCAGCGCACTGATGGCCCGGGCGATCACCGCCGTGCACAGCGCCACCTGCAGGGTTGGCGCGAACACGAASGCCGCCGTCACCGGCAGCACCTGGAACATCACCGTGCCGATGGTCTGGTTGATGTTGAAGACCGAGAAGCGCTCTGCCGCGCTGATGGCCCCGGCGAACACCAGCGCCACGTTGCCGACCGGGATCGACAGCGCGATCCACGGCAGCGCCCGCGTCACCTCGTTCAGCAGCGCCTCGGGCGCGTGCGTGGCCCAGTGGAAATAGGCGCCGGCCACGCCCCACAGGATCACCGCGCCGATCAGCCCGGTGACCAGGCTGGTCCAGAGCGCGCTCCAGAACGTCAGGGCGATGTCGGTGCGGTCGGCGACGGCCAGCGCGCGGGCGATGCGCTTCTCGCCGGCCAGGCTGATGCCGAAGTCGCACAGCGTGAAATAGCCCACCAGCACCCAGACCAGCGTCATCACGCCGAAGCGGTCCACGCCCAGCACCTTGATATAGAGCGGCACGGTGACCAGCGACACCAGCGTCGGCAGGGCGAGCCCGGTCAGGTTGATCAGCAGGTTGCGCCGCAGGGTGACGTCCATCATGGCCGTTTCGCCTCCCCGGCCGATGCCGCCGCCACCGCCGCCGGGCGCCACCGGTACATCAGGTTCTTGCCGCGCGCGTCTTCCTCGACGAAGACCACATACTCGCCATTGGGGCGRCGCAGCGCGGTGATGCCCATCGGCACATCGACCCAGCCGCTCTCGTTGCCGACCTCGCCGCCCGGCGTCATCACGCCGATATGCCGGCCGGTGCGGTTCTCCAGCACCCGCACATGGGCCTTTTCGGCCTCGACCAGGAACATGTAGTCGCCGGCCACGGCGATGCCCTCGATGCCCTGCGTCGGGCGGCGGCCCGGCAGGCTGTCCAGCTCCACCACGTAGCGCGGCTTGCGCACGGTGTTGCGGCTGGTGCCGCGCCAGTTGTCGTAGCGCGCCACCACGCGCCCGATCGAGTCCCACTGGCCGGGGTCATAGGGCTTGGCGGCCGTGGCGCCGGTCAGGTACATGGTGTCGGTCTCCGGGAAATATTGCAGGCGCTGCACCTTGGTGAACGGCGCCGGCATCKGCTCGCGCTCCACGGTGTCGAAGCTGTAGTCGGGATTGCCCTGGCGGTCCAGCCCGCGCAGGCGGAAGCGGCGGATGCCCTGGTCGTAGGAGCCGGCCCAGACGTCGCCCCGGTCGTCCACCCACCAGGCCTGCATGGCGGGGGCGTCGCGGCCGCTGTTGCGCTCGAACTCGTTGGCCTGGAAGCGGGAATCGCCGTTGTCGTCGTGCCAGATCCATTCGCCCGATGGCGGCTGGAACGGCGGCCAGTTGCCTTCGATGCGCCGGGTCGAGATGAACCCCGCCGGCACGGCCAGTTCCGAGCGGGCCGGATCGAAGCGATAGATCTTGAGGTACTTGGCGTGGCGGTCCGTGAAGAAGCCGAACAGCCGGCCCTGGATGCGCCGCATCAGCGGAAAGCCGCGCCCCTCGGGGCCCGCCGCGAAGGCGGCGTCCTGCGGGTAGCGGAACGGGTCCTGCGTGATGCCGGTGTAGCGCCACTCGCTGCCGGGGTCCATGTGGTCGAAGTCGAGCCGGAAGCGCCGGGTGCCGGTGTAGGCCCAGCCGGGGTCGCCCGGATCGACATGCACGGTGTCGAGGAACAGCAGGCCCTCCAACCGCCAGCGCGGCTTGGCGTCCGGCGTGTAGCTTTCGAGCACGGCGCCGAAATGGTAGGGGCGATGGCCCACCGGGCGCGGGCCCATGCCGCTCATCGCCACGTAGATATTGCCCTTGCGATCCAGGCCCACGCTGGTCAGGCCCTGGAAGCGCAGCGGTCCCACGCTGCCCGCGCGCGCGCCGTTGCGGGTGCTGTAGGCGCCGCCGCGCTCGCCCAGCTCGCCCGCCGGGGTCACGGTGTTGCCCTCCACCTGGAACCAGAGCAGGTTCTGGTTCGGGCCGTTGTCGGCGATCAGCAGGCGGCCGTCCACGCCCACGGCGATGTCCACCGGCAGGGTGCCGGCCGGCAGCGGCACCTGCGCGGTGCGCTTGCCGTCGGCRTCGAAACGCACCACCTGCCGGCCCTGCGTGCCCGCCGTGCGCAGGATCACCCACAGGTTGCCGGCGCCGTCCGGCGCCATCTTGCCCGGCTGCTCGGCCTCCCAGGTGCCCAGCCGGCGCATGGTGCGCGTGTCGAAGCGGTCGATGCGGTTGCGCAGCGGCGTGGCCGCATAGAGCACGTTGTTCTGCACCGCCAGCCCGCGCACGGCGGCGTCCTCGCCCTCGCGCACGGCGGTGATACGCAGGAAGCTGTTCAGCACCGGGCTCGGGTTCACGTCGTCGGCATTGCCCACCCCGCCCTCGAACGGCGCGCCGCGCGACAGGTGGTCGAGTTCGCGCCGCATCAGGCCGAACCAGACCGTGTTCTTCTCGGGATAGCCGGGCCGGTTGGCCAGCTTGCCGCCGGCATTCTCGATGCGCGCCGCCGTAAAGGCGTAGCCGTCGCCCACGGCGATCGCGTCGCCGCCGAAGTTGCCCCAGCCGTGGGTGTGGTCGCCCACGCCATCGACCTTGCCGTCGCGGATGAGCGTGATCTCGCCGCCGGCCTCGTCCCACTCGGTGTTGGTCACCACCACACCCTCCGGCGTGACGGCGATGTCCTCCACGGCGTTGGGCACCCAGCGGCCATTGCCGAACCCCAGCGTATTGCCGACCCAGGACGTGCGGTAGTCGAGCCCCGCCGCGCCCACTGGTGTGCACAGCAGCAGCAGGACGATCAGCCCCAGCGTGGCGAGGAAGGAACCGAGACAGGGACCGAAACGCGTCTGGCCTGGCCGGGGCACGCACGCGGGCGGCACCCGGTGCGCATCAGCCATCGCGCCACCCCGCAAAGCCGTCGAGCTGGTCATCGCGCACGGGCTGGGAGGCATCGTCGCCCCCGCCGGACGACTTCCCCCCGGCGGCGATGGCCCGCGCCCGCGCCACGAAGCCCAGCAGCGCCTCGCGGAACTGGTCGGCCGARAACTGCTCGGCGTTGAGCCGGCAGTACTCGGGGCGGAACAGTTCGGGCTGGCGCTCGAAGCGCTCCACGGCGTCGATAATCGCCGGCACGGTCTGTTCGGCAAAGAACAGCCCGGTGGGCATGGCGCTTTTCTCGTCGCGCACCGTCTCCAGCGCGCCGCCCCGGCCATAGGCGATGACCGGCGTGCCGCAGGCCTGCGCCTCCACCACCGAGATGCCGAAGTCCTCCTCGGCCGCGAACAGGAAGGCCCGGGCGTGCTGCATGGTGCGGCGCATGGCCTCGAACGGCAGGTGGCCCATCACCTGCACATTGGGCCCCGCCGCCTGGCGCACCTTGTCCAGCTCCGGGCCGGTGCCGACGATGATCAGCTTGCGGTCCGGCATCTTCGCGAAGGCCTCGGCGATCAGCGGCACGCGCTTGTACGGCACCAGCCGCGACACCGTGACGTAGTAGTCCTCGCGCGGGCCGCCGGGAACGAAGGCTTCCACGTCCACGGGCGGATGGATCACGCTGGCATGGCGGCCGTAGATCTTGCGGATGCGCCGCGCCACGAACGCGGAGTTGGCGATGTAGTGGTCCACGCCATCGCGCGTGCGGGCRTCCCAGTTGCGGATGTAGTGCAGCAGCAKGCGCGCCAGCACCGAGCGCAGCCCGTATTGCAGGTTGCTCTCGCGCAGGTACTGATGCTGGAGGTCCCACGCATAGCGGATCGGCGTGTGGACGTAGCTGATATGGAGCTGGTCGGGGCCGGTCAGCACGCCCTTGGCCACCGCGTGCGAGCTGGAGATCACCAGGTCGTAGCCGGACACGTCGAGCTGCTCGATGGCGAGTGGCATCAGCGGCAGATAGCCGCGATAGCGCGTGCGCGCGAACGGCAGCCGCTGGATGAACGAGGTGGTGACGGGCCGCCCCTGCAGGAAGGCGCGTTCCTCGGCGAAGTCGATCAGGCTGAACACGTCCGCCTCGGGATAGCAGCGCAGGATCTGCTCGAGCACCCGTTCGGCGCCGGCGTAGGCCACCAGCCAGTCATGGACCACTGCAACTTTCATCTTTACTCCCTCGATCCTGCTGGCCTGTTCATTCGCATTGATTGACCGCCTCGCGGTACACCTGGGCCACCTTCGCCGCGATGACCGGCACGTCGAAGCGCTCGCGCACGTAGCGGCGGCACGCGTAGGCGTCCGGCAGCCGCAGGTTGCCGCGCAGCGCATCGGTCAGGCCGGCCGCCAGCGCGCTCATGCCGCTGGACGGCAGCACCAGCGCCTCGGACAGGTCGCGCACGGCCTCGGGCAGCCCGCCCACGGGCGTTACCAGCACCGGCGTGCCGGCCGCCAGCGATTCCACCGTGGTCAGCCCGAATCCCTCCAGCGAGAGCGTGGGCACCACGCTCACGTCCGCCGCGCGGTAGATCAGCGGCAACTGGGCATCCGGCAGCGCGCCAAGCAGCCGCACGTGATCCTGCAGGCCGATGGCGGCGACGCGCTCGCGCAGTTCGGTATCGAGCGTGCCGCGCCCGACGATCAGCAGCAGCGCATCCGGCACGCTCCGGCGCACGCTCGCCATCGCATCGATCAGATCCTCCAGCCCCATGCGCCGCACCAGCCGGCGCAGCGTCAGCACAATCGGGCGATCGGTCGGCAGGTTCAGCGCCTGGCGCGCGGCGCGGCGGTCCATCGGCACGTTGAAGCGCGCCGCATCGACACAGCCCGGCACGATGCGGATCCGCGCCGGGTCCACGCCGTAGCGCGTTTGCAGCACGCGGCCGAAGGCCATCGACAGCACGATATGGAGCCGGCAGCGCGCATAGACGGCGGCCTCCACGCGATGCTGGATGCGGCTGGCCGCGTCCGCCACGCCCTCGGCCTGGTTCTCGGCGGCCCAGGGGCCGTGGAAATGCATCACGGTCGGGTAATCGCGGATCAGGTCCAGCCCGGGCAAGGTGTAGAGGGCGAAATGCGAGGCGATGACATCGGGCTTCTCCTGCGCCAGCATCGCGCGCAGCGTCCGGCGCGCACGCAGCAGCCGCATCGGCACGCTCGCGTCGGCCGGCGCGAACGCCTTGATGGCGCCGTGGGTGTCGGCCGCCGCCGCGCCGGAGCCGGCCAGCATGCCGCGCACCTCCACCCCGGCTGCCGGCAGCGCGCCGGTCAGCGCGTGGTACATGCGGTCCAGCCCGCCCGCGCGCTCGGGAAACCAGTGCATGCCGATCTGGAACGCGGACAGCGGCGGGCGCGCGGCTTGCGCGAGTTGTGCCGCCAGCGTCTCGGGGCCGGCGTCGTTCGCGCCCGGCTGCACGCGCAGCGCGCCAGGGGGATGATGCGGTGCAGTCAGGTCGCCAATCGCCAGTCGTGCGGTCATCGGGTCTCTCCCTTCAGCGTCATGTCGGATTCCTGCGATCGGATGGGTACGGGCCGCACGGCCAGGCGGCGGTAGAGCTGCAGGTAGTGCTGGCCCATCGCGTCCCAGCCCTGCGCCAGCATCGCGGCGCGGCCGACCTGCCCCATGCGCCGCAGCGCACCGGGGTCGGCCGTGAAGTGGCGGATCGCGGCGGCCAGCGCCACGGCGTCGTCGGGGTCGTCGATCACGATGCCGGCGCCGTCCGGCACCAGTCCGGCCGCGCCCGTGGAGCGCGCGGTCAGCACCGCCATGCCGCTGGCCATGGCCTCGAGCACCACAAGCCCCATCGGCTCGTACCGCGACGGAAACACCAGCGCGTCGCAGCTGCGCATCAGCGTGGGCATGTCGGCCACATGGCCGAGGAAGTGCACGCGGTCAGCCAGCCCGAGTTCGCGGGCGCGCTGCGGATAGGGGCTGCCTTCGGCGTTGCCGGCCACGGCCAGCGCCACGGGCTCCGGCACYTGGGCGAGCGCCGCCAGCACGGTATCCAGGTTCTTGCGCGGCGTGCGCAGGTCGCCCGCGAACAGCAGCAGCGGCACGCCCACCGGCAGCCGGAAGCGCGCGCGGCAGACCTTGCCCGGGGCGAACTCGGCGGTATCCACGCCGTTCGGGATGACCTCGATGCCRTCCACCGGCACGCCGGTCGCCCGCAGTTCCGCCACGATGCGCGGCGACACCGCCACCACCGCCCGCGCGCGGCGGAACGCCATGCGCTCCAGCCGGGCGTTGAGCCGCGTGTAGGCCCATTGGTAGGCGGCGCGCGCGCCGTCGCGCAGGCGGTAGGGGTAGTAGCCGGAATGGAGCCAGCCGTGGTGCACGAAGTGCGCCGTGTTCACATCGGCATGGGCCCAGGTGATGAAGCCGTTCACGTGGACGATGTCGAACTGCCGGCGGTGCCGCGCCAGCCACCAGCCACTCGCCACGGCGAAGGCCTGGTAGCGCAGCAGCGCCGTGGGCAGCCGCGCCTCGGGCACGGCGTGCCAGCGCACGCGCGGATGCTCGCGCCACATCGCCGCCACCTGGCTGGCCACGAGCGTCACCTCGCAGCCCGCCGCCAGCGCCGCCGCCACGATCTCGTGGTTCACGCGGCCCTGCCCGTCGTTGCGGTCCACCACGTGCGTGACGATGGCGACACGCAGCGGCGGCACGGCCGACACTGCCGAGGCCCCTGTGGCGGATGCCGGCATCATGGCGTGGCCCCGCCCGATGCGGCCAGCATGCGCGCGTAGCGATGGCCGATCACGGGCAGCGTCACGCCGAGCTGGAACAGGATGCCGTCGAACGCGTTCAGCGTGTTGCTGAACACCAGCATCGACACCAGCGCGATCGACGTCCCCACGGCGGCGGCAAGCAGCCGGTTGGACTTCATCGCCAGCCCGCGCTTCATCGCCCGGCCAATCATCCACAGCAGCCCGGTGAGGTAGAGCAGCGTGCCGGGCCAGCCCATCACGAACGGAATCTCCATCAGCCCGCTGTCGAACACGCCGAACTTGCCGAGCTGGCTGGTGGCGGAATCGAGCTTGGTGCCGATGCCGACCGAACCCATGCCYGCCCCGGCGATGTCGCTGGTCGCCGCGGCCAGGAAGGACTCGTAGAAGCGCATGCGGATCTGGAAGCTGCGGTCGTCCTTGATCGAGGTGACGCTCTCCATGCGGTCCAGCACCGGCTTGGCGAACTCCTCAACGGCGAACATCGGCACGGACAGCGCGGACACGATCAGGATGGCGAGGATCACCCGGGCACGCGTGCGGGCGTCGATGCAGGCCAGCGCGTAGATCCCGCCGATGATCAGCCCGCCCCAGGCCGAACGCACGGCGGTGAGCATCAGCACCACCAGCCCGGACACCGCGCCCACCCAGACCACCTTGCCGCGCCCGGCCAGCATGAACAGCAGGCCGCCCATCAGCACCGTGGCGAGCGGCCCCGGCGAGTTGAGCGTGCTGAACACGCGGAAACTGAACGGCAGCGGCTCGCCCACCGAGCCGATGCCCGATTTCAGCATCCACATGGCGTCCCAGGGCGGCATCAGCACGTACTGGATCACCCCGTAGATGCCGATCACGAACATGCCCCAGCTGAACGTGGAGACCAGCACGCGCGAATAGACCGGGAAGTGCTTCCAGGTGGCCAGCACATGGAAGCCGACGAAGACCGGGATGATGGCGTAGCCGAACGAGAACAGCGCGGACGGCACCGAGTTGCGGATGCATCCCACCACCAGCGCGTACGTCATCGCCAGCACGATCAGCAGCGACGGGAAGGCGCGCYTGGTCGCCACCACGCGGTAGTGGGTGAGCACGGTCAGGCCGCTGAGGATGGCCACCAGCACCGGCGCCATCTGGATCGGGCTGATCGGGTTGTAGGCGCCGTTGAAGAAATCGGCGATGCGGCGCACCTCGGGCGAGAGGAAGTAGAGCCAGCACATGAAGGACACGTACTCGGCCGGGTTGCGCCGGTAGCACATCAGCCCCACCAGCACGGCGCCCACCGGGTACGCCAGCTCCACCACGCGGCCCAGCCTGAGCAGGATCAGCACCAGCACGAAGGCGAAGAACAGCCCCGGCACCAGCGCCGGGTGGAGCTGGCGGTTGGCGCGGCGGGGGCCGTCGAGGGCGAGGGTCATCACGGGCGGGCTCCCGGGAGGGGTGCGTGGTGTGCGTGACGTGCGGGGCGGCGCATCAGGCGGGCTGCCCGGACGCGCGCGCGAGCGTGTCGCTCAGGCTGTCGGACTGCGGCACGGCCTCGCCGACCACGGTGTTGAGGATGCCCCCCACCACGTTGCCGCCAGCGCGCTTGAGCCGCTTGACCGCATCGACGATCTGTTCCTCGGTATGGGCGCCCGTGCGCAGCACCATCACGGTGGCGCCAGCCAGCGCGGAGACGGCCATCGCATCGTTGTGGTCCAGCACCGGCGGGGTGTCGATGATGACGAGGTCGTAGGTGCGCGAGTAGGTGTCCAGCGCCTGGCGGAAGCGGGTGTTCATCAGCAGCTCGGCCGGCGTGGCGCCGAAGTTGCCGGCGGGCACGATCCAGAGGTTCGACACGCCCGTGGGCACCACGGCCTGGTTGGCGTCGATGCGGCCGCCCAGCATTTCCGAGAGGCCCATGCCGGCGGCCCGGTTGAAGTAGCCGGACAGGCGCTGGCGGCGCAGGTCGCCATCGATCAGCAGCACGCGGCGGTTCGACTTGGCCAGCAGCGTGCCGAGGTTCGACGTGACGAAGCTCTTGCCGACCCCGGAGGTGGCCCCGACCATCGCCACCACGCGGTGGCCCATCTGCTCCAGCGTGAACTGGAACTGGGTGCAGATGCCGCACAGCGCCTCGATGGCCTCGTCGTGCGGCCGGCTCTCCGCCAGSACCGGACGGGTGGCGGCGGGCAGCCATTCCTCGGCGCGCTCGGGCGTCACCGGCACGTGCTCGGCGCCGGCCAGTTCCACCGGCAGCGGCAGCTCGGGCGGGGCCGTGGCCTCGAGCCGCGAGTAGTCCTCCAGCCAGCTCTGCGCCGGGCTGAACGGAATCTCGCCGAACATCGGCAGCGCCAGGCGGCGTTCGATCTCCTCCATCTCGTGCATGCGGCCAAACACCGCGCGGCGCATGAACACCGTCAGCACGGCCAGCACCAGTCCGAGGATCAGCCCGGCCGCGATGATCAGCGCCCGCTTGGGCTTGACCGGCGACGACGGCACCAGCGCCTCGTCCAGCACATGCACATTGCCGACCATGCCGGCGCGGTTGATCATCAGCTCCTGCGTCTTGTTCTGCAGCGAGATGTAGATCTCCTGGGCGATCTTCACGTCGCGCTCCATGCGCACGCCGGCCTTCTCGGACGCGGGCATGTCGTGGAAGCGCGATTCCAGCTTCTGTTGCAGCGCGCGCAGCTGCCCGAGCTGCGTGTCGATGGTCTGCACCTGCGGATGGCCCGGCATGAAGCGTTGCAGCAGCTGCGTGCGCTGCAGGTTCAGCTGGGCGATCTGGCGATCCAGCTCCAGCCCGCCCGCGAGGTAGGACTGGGCTTCCGACGTCGGCTTCACCGCGCCCTGGCGCTGTTGCAGCGCGGCCAGCGCGTCCTCGGCCTTCTCCAGGTCGGCGCGCACGCGCGGCACCTCGGCGTTCAGGAAGTCGAGCGTGCGGGCGGTTTCCTCCTGATGCCGCTCCAGGTTCTGCCGCACGTAGGACTGCACCACCGCGTTGGCGATCTGCATGGCGCGCACGCGGTCGCTGCTCTCCATCGAAATCTGCACGATGCCGGTCTGCTTGCCCTGCTCCAGCACCAGCAGCGACTTGGCCAGCCCGCCGATGGCGGCAAGCTGGTTCGAGCGCGTGACCGTGAACTCGGTGCCGGGCCGCGCCACGAGCTTGCCGATGCGGATCTGCAGCGGACCGTCGTCGGCAATCTCGCCCACCTGCCCGGTCAGCAGCTTCACCCCTTCGGGGTCGTACAGCGCGAAGCTGTCGTTGCCGAGCGCGCGCAGCGTCAGCGGCACCCCTTCCAGCGCCGCCGGCACGCCGAGCAGTTCCAGGTCGATCTGCTCGCCGCCCCAGGCGTAGCGCGACAGGCCGAACCAGGCCGGCGCCGGCTCGCCCGACTTGGCGAAGCGCCGCGCCAGGTTGCCGAGATAGGGCATCACCACCGGCGACACCGAGACGTTGAGTCGGAACGCGTTCACCACCGGCTCAAGCACCGAGCGGCTGCGGATGATCTCGATCTCGGTCTCGGTCCCCAGCTGCGAGGTGCCGCCCATCACCTGCGAGGCACGCGACAGCGGGCTGTCCGAGTTCTTCGCCTGCACCTGGAGCAGCGCATCCGCCGCGTAGATCGCCGGCAGCGAGTAGGCGTAGAGCGTGGCCACCGCGGCCACCACGGCCGTGATGCCGATCACCCAGCCAAGCTGCTGGCGCACCATGCGCACCAGATCGCGCAGGATGAACTCGTCGTCCTCCAGGGGCAGTGGCGTACCGTAGGGACGCTGGAAAGGGGTATTCATGTCGGCTCCGTCCTGACGATGCTAGCGAGCCAGTTCCACTGTGAAGAACAGGGTCTGGATGGTGGGGGTGATCTGGTCGAGCACGCGGTTGAAGCGCACGGCGTCCGAGGTGCCGACGTAGACCACATCAAGTGGCTCGAGCCGGAACTGCGTGGACAGCAGCATCGCGTCCACCTGGGTCATGTCCAGCCGGTACACGTCGGGCGTCTGCGGCTTGTCGCGCATGCCACGGATCACGAAGATCTGGCGCGGGTCGGCCGCCTTCACGTCGATGCTGTTCACGCCTGCCAGCGCGTCGGCCAGCGACAGCCGTCCCTTGTTCATCAGCAGCGACTGCGGGCGCGCCACCTCGCCGAGCACGAAGATGCGGCTGGACAGGCGGTCCGGCACGTAGACCACGTCGCCGCCGCGCAGCAGAAAGTCATGCGCGCCGTTGCGGCGTTCGATCAGCGCCTCGAGGTCGAACTCGAACAGCTTGCCGTCGCGGGTCAGGCGCACCTTCTGCACGTCCGCCTCCGGCGCGAAGCCGCCGGCCCGCGTGATGGCGTTGACCAGCGTCACCGGGACGTCCGTCACCGGCAGCATGCCCGGCGTGCGGACCTGCCCGGTCACGTCCACGCGCTTGCTGCGGTAGGCGATGACGCGCACATCCACGCGCGGGTCGCGCACGGTGTTCTTGATCGCCCCGGTGATCATGGCGCGCACCTGGTCGACGGTCTTGCCGCCCACGCGCAGCTTGCCCACCGGCGGGTAGTACATCTCGCCGGTACGGTCCACGCGGTAGCCGCTCTGGTCCGATGGCAGCCCGGTCGGGGTGACCTGYGGCACGCCGGGCACGGGCGCGGTGGCGCCGGTGACCGGGGCGGTCAGCAGGCCGGAACTCATCTCGGGGTGGTCGAGCACGGTCACGCCGACGAGGTCTTGCGGTCCGATCAGGTATTCGTAGCCGTCRAGGTCGTCGCCCAGCTTGCCCGTGCGGGCCGGCGAATCGGGCACGGCGGCGGCCAGCGCGATGGAGTCCGGTTGGGCGCGCACCACGTCGGCGGTGATCAGCTTGACCGGATAGACATCCGTGCCGGTCTTGGCGGACAGGTCGTCCTGGATGCGGCTGCTGTCCAGTGCGGGCCCCGGTGCCCAGGTGCAGCCGCCAAGCGCGGCCAGCATGGCCAGCGTAACGAGGCGGGGGAGGAATCGATTTACCATGGCAGCTTCTCCTTGTCGGCGCCTGCGCGCCCTTGTTGCTGCATACCGATGGGAGTCATTGAAGCGCCGCCGGCATCGGGGCGGACGTCTGTTTCCGCACGTTCGGGCACACCGGACGTGGGCGGCACCACGTGGGGCATGCGCCGCATGGCGTCGGGGGCATGCAGCGCCATCAGGGCGTCGGCCCGGGCGCGCTGCGCGAGCGCCATGCGCCGCCAGGCGCGGCCACCCTCGCCGCCCAGGCACAGCGCCAGTGCGCGCAGCCAGCCCGGGTAGTTGCGCGAGCCCGCCAGCACCTGCCACGCGCCCGCCATCGCCCGGCGGCTGGCCGGCACGCCGGTGGCGCGCAGGTGCTCGTCGAGTACCAGGTGGAGGTTGTAGCTGGCGTTGTAATAGGACTCGGCGTTGAAGACCGCGCGCTGGTCGGCATCGGCACGCGGCGCCGGAAAGTGATCGACACACAGCGCCGGGTCGTACAGCAGCCGCCAGCCCGCACGGCGCACGGCCAGGCTGAAGGCGAGGTCGTTGTGGACCTGGGCGCCCGCGCCGCGCAGCCGCGTGTCGAAGCGCAGCCCGGCCACCGCGCTGCGCCGCCACGCCATGTTCACGCCCTTGAGCACGTCCACGTCGCGCGGCGCGCCGGCGCCGATGTGATGATTGCCGATCACGCGGCCGTACCAGCGCACCTGGCCCACGCAGTTCGCCGCGCCTTGCAGGACGCGGCCGGCTTCGTGCACGCGGTCACGCCCGCCCACGCCGCCGAGGCTGGCATCGCGCGCGAAATGGCCGCCGATACGCGCCAGCCAGTCTGGATGCGGCGCGGCGTCGTCGTCGGTCAGGCACAGGATGTCGCCGCGCGCAGCCGCGAAGCCGCGGTTGTTGGCGGCCACCTGGCCCGGCTCGTCCACCGTCACCAGGCGCAGGCCCGGCAGGGTGTCGGCGCTGGCCGTGGAGAGCCAGCGCGAGAGCAGCGCCAGCGTGGGCGCGTCGTCGGCGCGCGCCACCACCACCACCTCGTCGGCGGGGCGCTGCTGGCGCGCCAGCGCGCGGAGGCAGCGGTCCAGGTCGTCGCAGCGCCTGTAGCTGGGAATGATTACCGATAGGTCCATCTTGGCGTCCCCCGGCGGATCAGCGGGCGGGCTCCATTGCCGCGCTGCCTTGCCGCCACATCACATACCGTGTCTCAGTACGCCCGCGCTGCTCTCAGTAGGCATTGCGCCGGAGCAAAATGCACGCCGGCGTGCGCAGGATGATCTGCATGTCGAACCAGAACGACCAGTTCCGGATATAGAACAGGTCGAACTTGACCCGCGTTTCCATCTTTTCCACCGTGGACGTCTCGCCGCGATACCCGTTCACCTGCGCCCAGCCGGTCAGGCCAGGGCGGATGCGGTAGCGGTGCATGTAGCCCTCCACCAGGTTCTTGTAGAGATCGTCGTGCGCCAGCGCATGCGGGCGCGGCCCCACCAGCGACATCTGTCCGCGCAGCACGTTGAGCAGCTGCGGCAGTTCGTCGATCGACAGCGCCCGCAGCACCGCGCCCACGCGCGTCACGCGCGGATCGCCGCGCCGCGCCTGCGTGACCGTGCCGGGCGCCTCGTCGTGCAGGCACATGGTGCGGAACTTGAGGATCTCGAACTCGCGGCCGTCGTAGCCCTTGCGGCGCTGCCGGAAGAACACCGGCCCGTGCGAGGACTGCTTGACCAGCGCCGCCACCACSACGAACAGCGGCACCAGCGCCACCAGCGCCAGCGCAGCCGCCACGCGGTCGAAGATCTCCTTCGGCCAGAGCTGGTATTCATCGGCCGGCGAGACGGCCAGGTTCAGCGTGGGATAGCCGAGCACCTTGTCCACCGAGCACTGCAGRTGCGGCAGGCCGCGCAGGTCCGGCATGTAACGGATGTCAACAAAGTCGTTGCGGAACTCGCGCACGAAGCGGCGCACCAGATGCTGGTCCGCCAGCGGCAGCGCCAGCCAGATCTCGTCGATGGCGCGCGCGCGGACCATGCCGGCAAAGTCGCGGAAGTTGGCGCAGACCGGCACGTTGTGCAGCCACTCGGGGGCATCGTCGCTCTCGTCATAGACGCACACCGCCCGATACTGCGCGCCCGGCGCGTGGGCCAGCTGCGCCAGCATGTTGCGGGCATGGGCGCGCGTGCTGACCACGGCCACCGTGCGCGTGCGCGTGGCCGCCCGGCCCAGCCGCCGCGCCACCCAGCCCGGCACCAGCCGCGCCAGCACCAGCATGCCCGCGGAGGCGGCGGTCACGGCGATGAACCACGAGGTCGGCACGTTCTCCAGGCGCGGCGTGCACAGCAGCGCCATGCCGGCCAGCGCCACCACGCCGCAGGCCGCCAGCACCCGGTGGGTGAGCTGGCTGAGCGAGCGGTCGCGCCACTGGCCGTAGACCCCGAACGCGGCGAACAGCACCACCGCCAGCAGGGCGTTGAACAACACCAGCATGGTCTGCGTGTCCGACCAGGCCAGCGGCAGGCCATGGCCCGGCAGCGCGGCGGGCACCATGAGCTGGTGCACCAGCAGCGCGCTGCCCGCCACCAGCAGCAGGTCCAGCGCGCAGGCAATCAGCCCGGTCATCGCGGCATCTCCTTACTTGCGGCCATAGTTGTCCTCGAAGCGCACGATGTCGTCTTCCCCCAGATAGGCGCCCGACTGCACCTCGATGATCTCCAGCGGCGTCTTGCCCGGGTTTTCGAGCCGGTGCAGCGTGCCGATGGGGATGTAGGTGGACTGGTTCTCGCTGAGGATGCTGACGGTCTCGCCGCAGGTGACGCGCGCGGTGCCGCGCACCACCACCCAGTGCTCGGCGCGGTGGTAGTGCATCTGCAGCGAGAGGCTGGCGCCCGGCTCGACCACGATCCGCTTCACCTGGAAACGGTCGCCATGGTCGATGGCGTCGTAGCAGCCCCACGGGCGGTGCACCTTGCGATGGTTGACCACCTCGCTGCCATGCTCGGCGCGCAGGCGCTGCACCACGTTCTTCACGTCCTGCACGTGGGCCTTGTCGACCACCAGCACGGCGTCGGCGGTTTCCACCACCACCACGTCATGCACGCCCACGCAGGCAATCAGCCGGCCTTCCGAGTGGGCGAGGCAGGCCGTCGCGCCATCGAACACCACGCGGCCCCGCGCGGCGTTGCCAAGCGCATCCTTGGGCGCGATGTCCCAGATCGCGGCCCAGGAGCCGACATCGGACCAGCCCGCATCGAGCGGCACCACGCGCCCGGGCACGTCGGGCAGGCTTTCGAGCTTTTCCATCACGGCGTAGTCGATGGAGTCCGACTGGCACGCGCCGAAGGCTTCGCGGTTCAGCTTGTACGTGTCGCCACCCGCCTCGCCAGCCTCGTAGGCGGCGCGGCACTGCATATACATCTCGGGCTGGAGCTGGCTCACCGCGCGCAGCCACACTGCCGCGCGCACCACGAAGATGCCGCTGTTCCACCAGTAGCCGCCCGAGTCCACGTAGTGGCGGGCCAGTTCCAGGTGCGGCTTCTCGACGAATTTTTCGAGCGTGTAGGCGCCATCGACCGCCGTGCCGCCGGCGCGGATATAGCCGTAGCCGGTTTCCGGCGAGACCGGCACCACGCCGAGCGTGACGATGGCACCGGCGTCGGCATGGCGCACCGCCGTGGCGAGCGCCTGGCGGAACGCCGGCACGTCCGTCACGCTGTGGTCGGCCGGCGTCACCACCAGCACCACATCGCCYCCATCCGTAGCCGCCATCGCGTGCAGCGCCGCCACGGTCAGCGCCGGGGCGGTGTTGCGGCCGCAGGGCTCGGTCAGCAGGCGCGCGGGCTTGCCGGCGCGCTTCATCATGTCCGCGATCATGAAGCGATGTTCCTCGCCGCAGACCACCARCTGCGGCGGCTCGATGCCGGCCGGGCGGCCTGCCAGCACCGCCACGCCGTCGAAGCGGTGCGCGGTGGCCTCCAGCAGCGTGTCTTCCGCCACGAGGTTGAGGAGCTGCTTGGGAAACTGTTCGCGCGAGAGCGGCCACAGCCGCGTGCCGGCGCCACCGGCCATGATCACGGGCTGGATCGGAAACTGGATGACGGGCAGTGCCGCGGTCACGGGCGGCGCGAGGGCTGCGCCGAGCGTAACGGGCGGCAGGCCCACCGGAATCGGTTGGTTCATGGAATGCTCTCCCGGCCGGGCCGCATGCGGCTCAGCGTGTCAGACGGAACAGCCGGGCGCGCGCGCGGGGCGGCTGCCAGACCATGCCGATGAAATGCGTACCGTGTTCCAGGTACGGGCCCTCGCGCTTGCTGAAGCCGAACCCCTCGCAAAATTCGCGCAGGTAGAACGGCACCTGGATGCCCACCGGCGCACCGGGCCAGCGCGTCTGGATGGCCTCCTGCGCGCTGCGCATCAATGCCTCGGCCGTGCCGTCGCCGCGACGCGACATGCGCGTGAGGAACTTGTCGATCCGGATCTCGCTGCCTTCCCCCTTGAGCAGGCGGGCGTAGGCCACCACCTGCTGTGTGTCCTCGGCCGGCTCCACGCCGAGCACGTGCGTGCCGACGATGTCCTTGCCGTCGACGTCGAGCAGCAGACTGCCCTGCTCCACGATGAAGACCTCGCTGCGCACGCGCAGGATCTGATACAGCTCCCGCGTGGTCAGCTCGCTGAATTCCTTGTCCACCCAGTTCATGCCCGCCTTCCTGGTCTGTCCAAAGGCATGGACGGCGCTGCGCACTGCGCTCACGCTCCCCATGCTCACCGCTGTCTCTCAATGCGCGCGCCGCAACGCTGGCGGCACGCGTCCCAATCCATGAGTTGCAGTGTAGGAACGGCCCCTCGCCGTCTCTGTACGCTKCCGCACACCTTGCCCGGCGTGCGGTGGCGTGCCCATCAGAGCGCGAAAAGGCCGGGAAAAGTGCCACTGCCTGCACGCGGCCTGCCCCTTGCCGGTGCCCCGCCAGCATGCGCGCAAACGTGCACCTTGCTGCGGCGCCTGTGTTGCCTCGCGCACCAATCTTTGGCGCGGTTGGGGCTGTAATGGAGACCGTCTGGCCGCGCCCGGCTGCGCGGCATGCCTACACAGCGGAGGAGAATCCATATGAATGTCACGGCGACCCTGGCACGCAGCACGCCGCAGCCCGCGCCGCATGCGCTGCATGGCGAGGACGTGATCTGGCAGGAGACCAACTGCTACATCGACCTGTGGATCGAACTGCTCAACGGCTGGGGGCTCGARCCGCGCGCCGCGCTGCCGTTCACCGTGACGCAGGACTTCGAGGGCGATCACTTCACCTTCTTCAAATACCCGACCAACGACATCGAGCGGCTCTACGGCACCGTGGTGCAGGAGATGGCGCTCTACGATGCGCTGGAGGCGCATCTCGTCGAACAGGTCGGGCGCGGCCACACGGTGCTGGTGGAGGTAGACAGCTACTACCTGCCGGACACCAAGGCCACTTCCTATCGGCAGAAACACGTCAAGACGTCGATCGGCGTGGACATGATCGACGCGCAGGCGCGCCGGCTGGGCTACTACCACGGCCTGGGCTACCACACGGTCAATGGCGACGACTACGAGGGCCTGCTGCGCCTGACGCCCGAACTCTCCGGCAATCCGGACCTGCTGTTTCCCTACGCCGAGTGCGCCAAGCGCGTGCGCGCCCCGGTGGCGCCGGGCATGCTGGCCGATGCCTCGGTGCGGCTGCTGCGCGAGCATCTGGCGCGGCGCCCCGCCGCCAACCCGGTGAGCCGGCTGCGCGCGGTGTTTCCGTCGCATATGGAGCGGATGCTGGCGCGCGGCGATGCCTACTTCCACCAGTACACCTTCAACGTGCCGCGCCAGCTCGGCGCCAACTTCGAGATGCTGCATCACTACCTGACGTGGCTCACGCGGCAGGGGCACAAGGTGCCCGAGCCTGTGGTGGACGCGGCGCACAGCATCGCCACGGAAGCCAAGGTGCTGCAGTTCCGGCTGGCCCGCGCGGTGGCGCGCGGCCGGACCGATGCCTGCTCGGACTGCCTGGATGTGCTGGAGTCCGCCTACGACCGCACGCTGTCTGGCCTGGTGGCCACGTTCGGCGCGGCGGGGCCGGTGCACGTCCATGCGGGTGCCTGAGGGCGGCGGCGCCATGGGCGGCGCGGGCGACGGCCCGAACGAGGACGGACACGGGGACGGACACGGCGGCCACGGGCCGCATGGCCCGGGGATGGTGCACGCCCTGATGGAACCGCTGCTGTTCGACGGGTGCTACGGCTGGCTGCACCGGCCCATCGTCCCCCTTGCCCCCCTTGCCCCCCTTTCTGCCGATCCCTGCGGCGTGGTGCTGTGCAACCCGTTCGGGCAGGAAGCGATCATGACCCACCGTGGCTGGCGCTACCTCGCCACGGCGCTGTCCGCCAACGGCATGCCGGCGCTGCGCTTCGACTACCACGGCACCGGCGATTCCGATGGCGACGAGAGCGATCCTGCCCGGCTGCAGGCGTGGACGGCCAGCATCGTGGCCGCCGTGCGCGTCCTGCGCGAACGTACCGGCGTGACGCGCGTGGCCTTGTGCGGCATCCGCCTCGGCGCGCTGCTGGCGGTGCTCGCCACGCAGGAGATGGAGGCGGAGGCGATCGACGCGCTGGTGCTGCTGGCGCCGGTGGTGCGTGGGCGTGACCATCTGCGCGAACTGCGCGCGTTGCAGAGCACCGCGCGATCGTCCCCGGCCGACCAGCTCGATCCGGCCGAGACCGAAGACTTCATGACCGTGGTCGGCAACCGCTTCTACCGCGACACCATCGACGCCATCCAGACGTGCGACCTCGGCAAACCCGGGCAGCTGCACCAGCGGCCCGCCGCACGCATGCTGATCCTGTCGGCCAGCACGCTCGACGGCGCCGGGCGGCTGGCCGAGAGCGCCGCCGCGCTCGGCTGCGACGTGACGCAGGCGCCGTTCGACGAATACGAGACCTATGTCAGCTACCCCGAGCTGAACGACCTGCCCTGGCAGGCGTTCCGGCACACCACGGCGTGGCTGGCCGGCGTACCCGAGACCGATGTGCGCGAGCCCGACAACGCGCGCGTGCGCCGCCTGTCCGCCGACGACGCGCCGGTGCTGCACGGCGACCGCTTCGTGGAGCGCCGCGCGCACTACGGCGCCGACGGCCTGTTCGGCATCCTGTGCGAGCCGCCTGCCGCCGCGCGCGGCGACGGCGCGCCGGTGGTGCTCATCATCAACACCGGCGCTGGCCATCATGTGGGCGATGCGCGCATGGGCGTGCTCTGCGCGCGCTACCTTGCGCGGCGCGGCATTGCGTCGATGCGGATGGATCTGGGCGGGATTGGCGACAGCGTCTCGCTGGCGCTGCCCCAGTACGCCTTCCAGCCCTACGGCAGCCACCTGCGCCGCGACGTGACCGCCGCCGCCGCGTGGCTGGCCGCGCAGGGCTTCGGCCGGGTGGTGCTGTTCGGCATCTGCTCGGGCGCCTTCGTGGGGCTGCACGCGGCCACCGGCAGCGAGCACGTGGCGGGCGCGGTGCTGGTCAATGTGCAGAAGTTCCAGTGGCCCGAAGGGCTCGGCATCCAGGACGTGGTGCAGCAGCGCCCCAGCCCGCGCCAGGCGGCCACGCGCGTGTATCTGACCGCCGCGCTGGACACGCAGAAATGGGTACGCGTGTTCAAGGGCGACGCGGAAATCGGCTCGATTGCCATGGAGTTGAGCCGCCGCATCGTGGCCCGCGTGCGCACGCGGGCGCAGACACTGGCCGCGTGGATTACTCGCGCTGATACGCCAGTGCGTCAGGTGCACGGCCTCATTCGTCGGCTCGATGAACGCAGCGTGCCGGTGTGGCTGGTCTTCGGCGGCTACGATCCGGGCCTGGGGGAACTCGCCACGCACTTCGGCGCGCGCGGGCGGCAACTGCGGCGCTATCGTCATGTGAAGTGCGTGATTTCGGATGAAGTGGACCACGCGCTGCGGTCCTACGCGGCACGCGAGGCGGTCTACGCCATGCTCGACCAGTACCTGCGTACCCATTTCTGCGAGGACGCAGACACCATCGCGGCCCTCGTGGCCGGCATCGATCCGGAGCCGGCGCTGCGCTGAACCAAGGCGGTACAGCGGTCGAWCGGGCGCCCGTAGCCGGGCACCCAAGGCACTCAGAACACGAACTCCCGCCGCACGTGGTCCACCACGGTGACCGTGCCGGTGCTGGTCATATGGTGCGAGCCGATCAGCCGCCGGCCGAAGTCSGGGTCGATGCGGCGCACCTCGCGCTCGCGGTACGCCTCGTCGGAGACCGCCAGCACCTCGTTGACGATCAGCCCTTCGCCRTAGCGGTCGAAGCCCTGGCGCTGCGCCAGCCGGTAGATGCGCCCGCCGTCCATGATCAGGCCGGCATTGCGCCCGCCGGCCGGGTCAATCCGCACCGGGTTGGCCGCGCAGGGCGTCCAGTCCGTGCCGAGCGGGGACGGCCCCGAGAACAGGTACAGCTCGCTGCAATGGTCCTTCACGTCGGCGGGGTCCATGCTGGTCAGCATCCACCATTTGCCGTCGCGCGGGAACAGCACGGTGTCCGCGGCGGAGACGTTGTCCATCAGCACGGCGGCCAGCTCCCACTTGAGCGGGAATTCGGCGCACCGATAGACGCGGATCTGTCCGGACCCCGAGCATTCGGGGCACATATATAGCGCCCCTTCGTACGAGAACAGGTACGGGAACGACATGTGGTACGGCTCGACGATCACCGCGCCAAGGTCCACCGCGCGATGGCCGACGATTTCCAGCGCCGAGATATGGGCGCGGCCGGTGGCGTAGCGGTAGTCCTCCACGAAGCAGACCACGCGCCCATCGGGCCCGGTCCACAGGAAGGGATCGGCCCAGAAGCGGCCGCGCGGCGCGGTCACCTCCACGGCCTGCCGCAGATCGGCGTTGCGCCAGGAGCCTTGCAGGATCGAGATGCCGAACTTGCGCCGCATGTGCAGCGCGCGCTGGGTGCCCTTGATCGCCGCGCGCTTGAACAGGCGGCCCGCGTAGCCGACGAGGTCGCGCGCACGGGGCCGGGCCAGCCCGGGAACCGGCGCGCCGGCSGGCGAGGGCAGCGTGCCCGTCGTGGCGATGCCCGTCAGCAGCGCGCGCAGGTGCACATCGGCCTTGCGGTACAGGTGGGCCTGGTTTTCGAGGTAGCTCACGCGCGTGCCCACCCGGCCCGCGCGCAGCACGCGGCGCGTGCCGTCGATGCGTTCGATGGCGAAGCCGGTGGCCGGCTCGGCGTGCCGGCATTCGTCGAAGCCGGCGGCTGGCGCCACGCCGCCCCGGCCATAACGCATCCACAGCGTGCCGATGCGCGCGGCAGCCGCAATCCGCGCATCGACCGTGGCGGGGCCGAAGCCGAGCAGCAGGTCCAGCCCGAGGGCGCGTACCTGTTCCACCGCGGCGACGTCGAACTGYATGTGACCGTTGGCGCCGGGCATCGGCGCGGCAATGTCCAGGCGCTCGGGGATCGAGCGCGCGAGGTCGTGGCGGGTCAGGTGGCCGCGATAGGTACCGCGCAGCACCGTGCCTTCGGCCCGCATCAGGCCGCGCAGCGTGGCCGCGAGCAGGCGGTCCCACGGCGAGACGCCGCCCTGCACGGGCCCGTGCACGATCAGATGGGTGATGGCCAGGCCCGGCTGCTTGCGGGCCCAGAGCACGAGCTGGTAGAGGTGATGCAACGCCTGCGGGCTGTCCAGCAGCAGGCCGATGCGTAGCGGGACGACTGCCGCCTGGGCGTCGCCGCCCGGCTTGGCATCGAGGTCGGGCAAGTCAAGCGAGGTGACCGTCATAGCGGGCTCTCCGGTTGGCGCAAGGATCCTTCGGCAGGAATGCGATGCGGCGCGGCGTGATGCCGCGCCGCATCGCCCTGCGGAAATCAGGCTTGCACCAGCGCCGGCAGCAGGCGGTCGTACTCGCGCTTGACGAGCTTGTAGCATTCGCAGGAATGCTTCTCCAGCCCGCAGCGATCCAGCACCGTGATGTGGCCACGGCTATGGTGGATCAGGCCCAGGTCCTCGAGCTTGCCCGCCGCTTCGGTCACGCCCTCGCGGCGCACGCCGAGCATGTTGGCGATGACCTGCTGCGTGATCACCAGTTCGTTGGAGCTCATGCGGTCGATGGCCAGCAGCAGCCAGCGGCACAGTTGCTTGTTGAGCGAATGGTGGCGGTTGCAGGCGGCGGTCTGCGCGATCTGCGTCAGCACGGCCTGCACGTAGAGCAGGGTCACGCGTTGCAGGGCGGGCATGTGGGCCAGTTCGGCACGCAGGGCGCGGGCGGGGATACGGTAGGCGAAGCCGGGGCTGCGCACTTCCACGCGGCTCGGCATGGTGTCGCCGCCGGTGACCACGGGAATGCCGACGAGTCCTTCGTTGCCGACGGCCGCGAATTCCACCGTGGCGCCGTCTTCGAGCAGCGACAGCAGCGAAACCACCGACGTGGTCGGGAAGTACACGTGGACGATGCGCTGGCCCGAGTCGGTCAGCAGCTCACCGGCGCGGAGCCGGACCAGTTCGAAATGCCGCGAAAGCGTTTCCCATTCGTGACGCGGCAACGCGTTGAGCAGGTGATTGACATGCAAGTCTGACCGATGCGTAATCATGGTGATTCTCCTCCCTCTGACCCGGGAGCAGCATCGGTCCTCCACCCCGCATGGCAATCTCCATGCAGGCTGTGACCCGATCTCGCCGCTCCACCCGTTTGCGTTTTCTGGCGATCTCTGGCAGCCCCGTAGCTGCCACCCTCTTTACCCCCGGCACCTCGCGGGCCCCGGTTTTGCTATCTCGTTGTTGACTCTATTAAGGGCCATGCAGATCAGAATCGACAGTAGGCAGACGGTTGGTGCGGCGGTCATGCTTTGGGAGGGAAGGAGGATACAAACGGCGGAGAGGCGGGGATGACGCGGGGATGACGCGCGACGGGCCGGASCCGGCGGATRTGCCGCCCTGCCGCGCCGCATATGGCGCAGCGGGCAGGGGTTGAGAGGATGAGATCAGGCGTCGTAGGAGAGCGGGCGCTCGGCGTTCAGGGCGGAGATCTCGCCTGAAGGAATGGCGTCCGACCCGCCCCCTCCCCCTGCCTCATTCATCAGGCGGATACGCCGCGATTCCCCCGGTCCRAGGTGGAACCAGTCCTGCTCCGGGCGGTACGCATGGTCCTCGATGTGCACCCAGCGTGCAAAGCGCTGCGCGCTGACGGTCAGCCACCACACGCCCTCCAMCTGTTCCACCTGSGCACTCAACCCTGGCGCGCGCAGCGCGGCGGCGCGGCGGTCCGGCAAATACGCCGCCTGGCTGAGCAACGCGTTGCTGTCCGCGGGGTCGTGCAGGGTGGCCAGGACGACGTCGTGCGCGGGCGGGCCGAAGCGGTAGGCGTAGGTGAAATCGAAAAAGTGATCGATGAGTTCCGCCGCGACGAGCCGGCGCGTCTCGCGCGGGGCCAGCGTGAGCGTTTGCGTGGCGTGGACGGTGGCGATTTCGCCATCGCGCAGGCAGCGGAAGGTCAGTTGCACGGTGCGYGGCGTGGCCGATTCGTTGACCACGTGCACGTGCAGCCCGTTCAGGCCCTCGTCGGTGATCAGCACCTGGAGCGGCTGCCAGACCTGCCGCAGCGCATGCCAGGCCGATTTCGGCCGGCCCCGGGCATCGACGATGCCCCAGCCGGCGCCCGGCAACAGGTCCTGCAGTTGCCAGACCAGCCCGCCCATGCAGGTGGAACCGGCGCGGCGCCATTCGCTGAAGACGTCGGTCATGATCTCGGCCACCACGGCGCGCGAGAGCGCGAGGTAGCGCGCCGGCTGCTCGTAGCGCAGGCGGGGCGGATCGACCTCGTACAGCGCCCGCAGGTAGAAATCGCGGATGTCCTCGAAATCCCAGGCGGAACCGGCGTCGCGCGGCACGCGCGCCTTCCAGCGCGGGTCGTGCAGCGGCTGCGAGAGCCCCGCCTCGGTCAGCGTGCGCGCGCACGGCACGTTGGCGAAGGCCAGGCACTCGGACGTGAAGCGCACGTTGGCCAGCCGGGCATCGGCCAGCGGGCGCTGGTAGGCGCCCACGCCGTAGTAGTGCGTGATGCCGGTATCGGGCTGGAACGGCCAGGCGCCTTCGCTGGGCGAATTGCGCACATAGACCACATCGGGACGATGCTCGGCCACGAGCGCGGGAATCAGGGTGTCGAACAGCGGCTGGCGCCACGCGCCGCGCGGCGTGCCGAGCATGGCCGCCTGCTGCTCGGCCTCGCTGCCGCCGCAGAGCACGGCGAGGCTGGCATGGGCGCGCGTGCCGGCCAGCCACTGGGCGACCTCGCGCGCGGCGTCGTCCATCAGGGCCGGCGACGCGCTGGTCTCGCTGCCATAGTCGAAATTGGCGAACATGAAGTCCTGCCAGACCATCAGGCCGAGGGCATCGCATTGGCGGTAGAACGCTTCGCCGGGATAGCAGGTCACGCCGCTGACGCGGACCATGTTGGCGCCGGCATCGCGCGCCAGCCGCAGCCAGTTGGCCACGGCGTCGTCGGTGTCGGCCAGGCCCGGCAGGTCGTGGCTGGAGACGCAGGCGCCCCGGCAGAACACGCGCTCGCCGTTCACGCGCAGCGCAAACGCGCCGGGCTCGCCGTCGCGATCTTCGGTGATGGTGCGGAAGCCGGTCTGGCCGCAGGGGATGGCATGGCCACCCACTTCGGCCTGCACGCGATACAGCGCCGGCTCGCCGTGGGTATGGGGCCACCAGCGCCGGGCATCGGGCACGCGCAGGGTGCCGGCCAGCGAATGCGCGCCCACACGGCGCAGTTCGCCCTGCCAGACCCCGCCATCGGACCCTTCGGCCCGGAAGCTGCCCTGCATCGGCGCCGGGCCGGGAAAGTGGAGTTGCAGTGCCACCACGCCGTCGCGGCCATCGAGATGACCGGCCAGCACGGCGCGCGCGCCATGCACGACGTCCGCGCCTTCGGGGTGCAGCAGTTCGATGTCGCGCCACGGGCCCACCGCGTGCACGGGCGGGCACCAACCGGGCATATGGCCGAGCAGCGTGGTGCGCACCGCGCGCAGCGTGGGCGGCTGGATCATGCGCGGCTTCCAGCGCACCGCGCCGCGCTGCGTGCGCAGCCACGGATGCAGCGCGCGGAAGCAGATATGGAGCACGTTGTCCGCACCCTGGAGTTGCACCGCCACCTGGTGCGCCACGAACATATGGCGCGTGGTGAGCACCTGCACGCCGTTGAGCCAGACTTCGGCCAGCGTCGCCAGCCCGTTGCAGCGGAGCACGCGGCGGCCACTGCCGGCGAAGTGGAGCCGATACCAGTAGTCGTGCTGGTGCAGCGGGGGCGGGGCGGACTCGTCCCACCGGCCGGCGGCGCGCAGCGCGCTGGCCACCGTGCCCGGCACCGGCGCGGGCAGCCAGTGCCCGTCCTCGCCCAGTTCACGGGGATGCGTGGCCGCGCCGGCCAGCGTCTCCAGGAAGGTCCAGTCGCCCTCCAGCCGCGCATCGCCCACGGCCACGCCGGACCACAGGACAGGTTGCAGCGCCGGTTCCGGATCACGCGCAGTCATGAGACGGTCTCCCCGAAATAAGCGGCCAGCGCCGGCACGGTGCCTTCGTACGACAGCTCGAGCTGGTCGAGGCAGTCCTGGCACGGGTCCGGCTTGTGGCTGATGACGGCGCGCATCAGGCGGAACTGCATCACCATCGCCTCGGACGCCATCGTGTAGCAGGCTTCGCAGATGGCGTCTGGCAGCGGCTGGCCGTGYTCCGAGAGCCAGCGCAGGTAGCGCCCCAGCAGCTCGAAGTTGGCGCCAAGCTGCCGCAGCACGCTGGCCGCGTAGACCTGGAAGTTGGGCTCGCCGCGCGCCATCAGCTGCTCCAGGTGCGCGGGAAACGCGCTGCGGAACGCGGTGATCGGGTTCTGGCGGGGCCGGCAGGCCAGGTGGTGACGCAGCAGTTCCAGCGAGGCCGCGACCAGCGCCTCCCCCGCCTGCGCCGGAAAGCGCCGGCGCACGACCTCGGCATGGGGGAACGCGGGCGCCTCCCACTCGGGGGCGATGGTCGCCTGACGGAAGATGGCCGTGTAGTCGTCCCCGCTGGCCGTGTGGTAGCCATCGCCATGATAGAAGCCCACGGCATTGGCCTCCGGTACCAGCACGTCGATGCCGATGGCCGAGCGCGTGTGCTGGCGGCGGTAGGCATTGGGCGGCTGCGGCAGGTAGAAGCCGTCCACTTCCAGCAGCACCACGTTGCCCCGGCAGGTCTGCGCGGCCACGTGGGTCTCGAGCTTGTCGTAGGTGGACAGCTCGTTGGTGTGGATGCCGTACAGGCGCTCAAGATCCCCAGGCGGAAAGCTCGCCAGCGTGAACTGGTCGCCCTCGAAATCCTGTGTCACGGCAAACGGCAGGGCCGCCACGGGCTCCAGCTCCCATCCATGCAGCAGCTCGACCCAGAGATCGATATGGCGATTGGCGTGTGCCCACACCGGATTGCCACCATGCAATGCCGGGCCGCCCCGCGGCCGAAGCCTGCCGTCACCGTACATTTACTGGCCTCCGAGCGTTTCCCGTACCGACTGCGGCCAACGGGCCGGATCCAGCCCGTGATGCTTGAGCAGCGCCAAGGTGAGACGCTCGATGCCAAAACCCACGCAGCCGGTGTGCGCCGTGCCGCCATCGGCGGTGCGGATGCCCCACAGCGCGCCGAAGTGGTCCATGTGATAGTTGAAGCTCATGCAGGCGGTGGGCCCCAGCCCGTCGTTCACCGGAATCAGCAACTCGAACTTGAGCTTCAGCTCGCGCTGGCTGTCCGCCACGATCTTGCCGCCGCGCCCGAAGAACGGGTCGTTGGCCACCTCCACCTCCATCGGCAGGCCCAGCGCCTGCACGGCGGCCTGGCCGCGCTCCATCCACAACTGGCGGAACGCGATGATCTGCTCGGGCGAGCCSATGCACACGTATTCGTGCTGGCGGAACAGCTGCATGCGGGTGGGCTCCAGCGACGGCTCGTGCCGGTAGCAGTAGGACATCACGTTGATGATCTTGCCCTCGGGCGGCAGCGGCCCGCGCCGCGCGACGACCGGATACACCGGATAGCAGGCGGCCGGCGTCAGCACCACGCCGGTGGGCTGCTGCTGGTCGGTCCAGTCTTCCTTGTCCTCGAGCCGGGCCAGCAGGCGGCGATGGCCGCGGTCGTCGCCGCAGAAGCTGTGGATGGTGCCGGCGAGCTGCGGAAAGCTCTTCAGGTACTCGCTGGTCTCGAAGTCGTGCTGGCCGATGGCCGGCGGGAAGCGCAGCGTCTCGGCATGGTGATCCGCGCCCAGCCGCATCACCATGCGGTTGAGGCTTTCGGCGATGGCCTCGAAGGTCTCGCTACGGCCATACAGCCCCAGCACGCCGCTGGGAAYCAGCAGCCCGGCCTCGGTCAGCTGCTCGAGGAAGGTGGGCGCAGCCGCGCTGCCACCGGCTCCGCCGATGGCCTGCGCGTCTGCCGTTACGGTTTGGGCGTCCATGGAAGCTCCTTGTTTCGACTTCTCTCAGGTCCGGTCGGCCAGCAGCAGGTTGGCCGTGTTGGACAGGATGCGATCGTTGTTGATCATCAGCGGCGCCGACCACAGGTCGCGCAGATGGCGCCCCAGGCTGAACGGCGTGCCGTGCTTGTAGCCGGCCATGCCGCAGACCAGCATGGCCTGCTGCACGACTTCGAGCGCCATGGTGGAGACGGCCGTCTTCAGCCCGTTCATCTCGGCGGCCAGGGTGAAGGACGACACCCCCTGGGCCACATGCCGCGCGCGCTGGTGGGCGAGCGCGAGGTCCAGCCGGGCCTCGATCATCTGGAGCAGGCTCACGGCCTCCGCCACGCGCGGCGCGGACGGCGGCATCGAGCCCGGACGCGCGCGCGCCTGGCCCTGGAAGAAGGTCTTGGCGCGCTGCACGGCATCGCCGGCAATGCCGAGCCAGAGTGCGCTCCAGACGATGTGCGACACCGGCGTCATGGTCTCGTCGGCAATCTGGCCGAACGGCACCGGCAGGATCTGCGCCACGTCGCCCGCCGCTTCGAGGCGGAAGCCGTTGCTGCAGGTGCCGCGCATGCCGAGCGTGTCCCAGGTGTTCAGGCTCTGCAGCGTGTAGTCAGCCTTCAGCGCGCAGACCAGCACCTGGTCGGACGGCGCGGCGTCGGCGCTGCGGCGTGCGGTGATCAGGATGCCGTCCGCGTGCGCGCCGTACGAGATCGTCGGCGCCATCTTGAGCAGGTGGAAGCGCTCGCCCTCGGCGTTGACCGCGCAGCCGCTGTTGCGCAGCGCGCCGCCAATGGCTTCCTCCGAGGTGGCCGAGGCCAGCAGCAGCTGCTCGCCCGCCACGCGGGACAGCAGGCCCTCGTGCCACGGGCTGCCCATGCCGTGCTCGAGCACGCACGCCACCTGGATCTGGTGCATCGCGTAGACCATGCCGGTGGCGGCACAGGCGCCGCCCAGCACGCGGCAGATGGCGGCCACGGTATCGAGCGTGGCGCCGGCRCCGCCGAGGTGCGTCGGGATCATCGCGCCGAGCAGGCCGTGCTCGCGCAGCGTGACGAAGGCTTCATCCGGGAAGCGCGCGTCGCGGTCCACCGCATCGGCATGCGTGGCGGCGACGGCGGCGGCAGCCTGGGCGGCGGCGATCAGGGCGGCGGGGTCCGCCGGTGCGGGATGCGGCGACGCCTGGTCCACCGCGGCGAGAACGGGGTTCATCACGCAGCCTCCTGCAGTTGCGAGGCCGCCGCCGCGAGCGAGTTCACGCTCTTGAAGAGCTGGCGGGTCAGCATGTGATCCGGAATCTCGATGTTGAACGCGTTCTCGATGGCCAGCATCACGTGCACCGTGGCCAGCGACGACAGGCCCGCCTGGTAGAGGTCGGCCTGATCGTCCAGCGTCTCGATGGGGACGTCGAGGCGGGCCACTTCGGCAAGGATCTGTCGGATGGTTTCCTTCATGGCGTATCTCCTGGTCAGAAGGCAGGTGTGGCGGCGGCCGTGGCGGGCGCCTGTTTAGGATCGGTTCCTGCTCACGGTGCCATTGGGCCGCAGCGGGGGCACGGCTTCGGTGCGGTGTCCAACAAACTCCCCGGGGCACGCGCGACAGGTCACATTGCCGCGCCGGGTCAGCCGTCAGTAGGCGTCCCGGCCGGTCCAGCCGTAGACGGCGGTGTGGCCGATGATGCGGAGGTCCAGGACGAAGGACCAATTGCGGATGTAGAAGATGTCGAACTCGGTACGCCGGCGCATTTTCTCCACCGTGTCGGTGCGACCCCGGCAGCCGTTGATCTGCGCCCAGCCCGTGATGCCGGGCTTCACGCGGTGGCGCAGCATGTAGCGGTCCACGATCTCCTTGTAGAGCTCGTTGTGCTCGATGGCGTGCGGGCGTGGGCCGACCACGGACATCTCGCCGCGCAGCACGTTCAGGAACTGCGGCAGCTCGTCCAGGCTGGTGCGGCGCAGGAAGGCGCCCACGCGCGTCACGCGGGGGTCGCCGGGCGCGGCCTGCGTCACGCCGGCATCGGTGTGCGCCACCATCGACCGGAACTTGAAGACGTGGAACGGCTGGCCGTCCATGCCGAGCCGCGCCTGCCGGAACAGGACCGGACCCGGCGAGGACAGCCGCACGGCGAGGGCAATGGCGAGCAGCAGCGGCGACAACCCGAGCAGCACGGCCAGCGCGAACACGCGGTCGAAGCTGGCCTTGACCAGGCCGGTCACGCCCGAGTCGGGCGGGCTGTTGAGGTCGATCACGGGCAGGCCCATGAATTCGGAGAAGCGATGGCCGAGCAGCTCGACGGACATGATGTCCGGCACCCAGCGGATATCGACAAGATCGTTGCGGAAGTGGAAGACCACGTCGTAGAGGTCGCGGCAGGCCGCCATCGGCAGCGTCAGCCAGATCTCGCGCACGCGGTGGGCGTGTACGAAGGTGCAGACCTGATCGAGCGAGCGCAGCGGGGCCACGCCTTCGGGGAGGTCGTCGGTGCCGGCTTCGTCGTAGATGCCCACCACCTCGTAGCCGGCGCCCGGAATCTGCGCCACGCGGCGGAACATGTCGTGCCCGAGCGGCCCGTAGCCGAGGATCACCACGCGCTTGGCGTTGATGCCCTGCTGGCGCACGCTGCTCAGGGTGCCGTAGAGCACCACGCGCGAACTCACCAGCCCGACCGCCGACCACGCCACCCAGAGCACCGACCACAGCCGCGACACGCCAGCCACCTGGTGCAGCAGGAAGGCGGACACCAGCGCCAGCAGGCAGACCACGCTCCAGGCCGCCAGCACGCGCACGGCCAGCCCGGCCTTGCTGCGTCCGCGCCAGGACCCGTACAGGCCGCAGGCGGGAAAGATCAGCAGCGCGCCCAGCGCGCAGAAGGCGGTCAGGAAGCCATGGACCGGCGCGGCGCCGCGCAGGCCTTCGGGGAAGACCAGTTCGCCGATGGCAAAGCCGGTGGCGCCGATGACGAGGGCGTCGGTCGCGCGGTACAGGTACTGGAAGGTTCCCTGTCGCCCAGCGACGAAGGCGCGCACTGCTGACATGTTGGTTCTCCTGCCGGGGCGGAGCGGGCCACCCTGTCAGGTATCGTCGTGCTGCCGGGCGGSCGGGTCTGTTTGGTGGCGCACACAGCGCGCGGCGTCGCCGGTCAGCGCGGCAGCGTGTCCCTGTCGCGCTTCATGCCTGCCGTGCCCACCCAGCCCATCGTGCCATTCGCCGCGCCGGTAGGGCTCCTCCCGCCCGGCGAGATGGCTGGCGATGCGCTCGAGCATGCCATGCGTCGGCAGGCTCACCGACGGATGCGGCGCCGCCAGCGCCAGCAGCAGCACGACGCCCGCCACCACRCGCGGCGCGGCGCGCAGCGGCCGGGCGGACCAGACCAGGAAGCTGGCGCTCGCGCCGAAGCCCAGCGCCAGCCCGGCCACGATCTCGGCCGGCGAATGTACCTCCAGCGCCAGCCGCGACACGCCCACCACGATGGCAACCGCCACGCTCACTGCCACGGCCACCACCGCCATCACGCGATGGCGCTCCGGCACCAGCAGCCGCGCCAGCACCGGCAGCACGGCGGCGGCCATCGTGCTGTGCCCGGAGATGCCGGTGAAGTCGAAGGCGCGGCTGCCGATGCCCCAGCCCATGAAGGCCAGCTTGCTGGCCACGACCAGCGCCACGGCGCCGCCGAACGTGAGTGCCCAGCGCATGGCGTTGTCGCGGTCGTGCGGGGCGCGGCCCGACTGCAGCCACGCGAACACGACGAGCGCGCAGGGCATGAGCAGTGCGCTTTCGCCAACGCGGGAGACAAGGGGCCAGACAGACATGGTGCGGCAGCTCACAGAAAAGGATGACGGGGTTAGGCCGGCTGACGGAGGTTCGCACCGTCGCGCCCGCAGTGTGCGACGCAATGTTCAGCCGCCTCAACCAGCCAGAAGGTGGAGACGGTGCCGCGCGGCGTGCCAGCGGCGGGCGCGCGCCCGGCGCGGGGCATGCGTTTGCGCGGGAAGGTGGAGGCCCGGTGACCGGGGCGTGCGCCCCATGCGGCGCGTGATGCTTCTGGCCAATACGCCCGTTGCCGGCGTTTGGCTATCGTCACATGAATGGCGCACGTCCAGGACGGCGCCATTTCAAAGCCCGCATGGTCCCCCGGTCGGCGGGCTTCTTTTTTGGCGCGACGCCTCGTCGTCGTCCGCCGCGATCATCGCGCGCGCGGTGGCCATGTGCCGGGTGGCCTCCCGCTCGCCGAACTCGCACGCGGCGAGGACGGCGGCCGCCTCGGTGGCGAAGCACCGGCCGTGCAGCTCGCCCCGAAACAACAACGGCCCGCCTCCTGCGATGGCGAGCCGAATCTCGAAACAACATGCCCACTTGCCCCGGCCCTCGCGCACGGCAAAGCCATGCACGACCAGGATATTGACTCCGTGTTCCATACGACCCCCTGCGTCGCCACGGCGGCCGGCCTCTCAAAGGCACCGGCTTCAGACCGTGGACTTCTCGCAAGCATAGGTCGCGCGACGCGGCCGCGCCTTCATCCGGTTGCCGTAGTGCCGTCAGCGGAGTGGGGGTGGGGGTAGAGGTGGGAGACGGGCGCGGTGCCGGCATGGCGCGGCTGGGCGCGCAGCAGCGCCAGGGCCGCGCGCGGGAAGCACTGGCCGCCGGCCCAGACCAGCGCGGCGGCGGCACAGACCAGTTCGATCGGGGCGGGCACGGCCAGGCAGCCGCTGGCGCCGATCTGCGCGGCGTAGACCATCAGCGCGGCATCGAGCGAATCGGACAACACGAGCCAGCGATGCGGGGCCAGCCGCTCGCGCACGCGGTCCAGCAGCGCGCGGGGGTCGCCCTCCACGCCGCTGCAGTCGACGATGGCCATGTCCACCGGGGCGTCCGGCACGGTCTCGGAGGCGTCCGGATTGTCGATGGAGGCGGCGCGCGCCTCCGGGTCCGGGGTATCGAGCAGCCAGTCAGGCGCGTGCCATCGCACGGGCATGGAGATGTCCTGCCCCTCCATGCGTCTGGCGAGGATGCGGCACATCATTTCGTTGCTGGCGATCAGGTAGGTCGTCATCGACAGAGATCGGGCATGTTGGACGTCTGCGCGGCGCGGCRTGGGTCACCGCTGGCGCGACGGTTATCGGACGTCGGTTCACTGAACGCGTGCCGATTGGGCACACGCACGACCTACCCGCGCGGCAGGCGCAGCCGGGAAGGCACAGATGGCAGGCTGGGGATGGATGACGGTGGCGGCGTGCGTCGGGTGACGCCGTCCGCAATGGGTCTGCAAATCGGCCTGCAATAAAGCTAGCAACCGCAGCCGGTCACCGCCTCATGCTTTCGGATGAGGGCGGGCCGGCAGAAGGGGGACGCGAGCGGATGGCTGCGCGACCGCGCTCAGGCGGCCTCACAGGCCTCCCGGGACTGCAGGACGGCGGACGGGCGGATCGAGGCCGGCGCGGTGACCGTCGGCCCTTGCCAGTTCAGCGTGGCGCCGCGCTGGAGCGCGACGTAGACCGCCTCGCCCTTGTTGCGCACGTGCAGCCGCTGATAAAGCGTGCATGCATGGGTCTTCGCCGTGGCCACCGAGATATTGAGCAGCCGGCTGACGGTCTTGATCGGATAGCCGCGCGCGAGCAGGGCCAGCACTTCGTACTGTCGCTCGGTGATATTGAGCAGATGGGCGCCTGCCGTCGGGGTTTCCAGCGGCGTGGCGTGCGACTGCGGGCCGTGGCTCGGCACACCGTGCAGCGGCACGACGATCGGCGCGGCGGCATGGCGGCTGTCGCGGCCGTCGGCGTAGGCTGCCGGCACCGGCACCGGCGCGGCGTGGGCATGCTCGCCGCCCAGTTGGGCGTACGGATGGGCAGCCGGCTCGGCGCCACGCATGACCGGGAGCTGCGACGGGAAGCATTCGCCCCCGGCCAGCACCAGGCGGATGGCGGCTTCGAGCGCCTCGGCGGAGCAGGCTTTCGCCAGCAGGCCGCGCACGGTCTCGGGCAGGCCGAATTCGGGCAGCGGCGCCGGCACGTGTTCGGCCAGCACCAGCACGCGTTGCGGCTCCAGCCGCTGGCACAGGCCGGCGAGGCCAAGCCAGCCGGCTTCCGCATCGGCGGGCAGGCCATAGATCAGCAGATCGGCGTGGTGCGTCCAGGGATCCGGTTCATGCAGGGACTGGGGGTCGATATCGACGAGATCGCCGGGAACATGCGCCTGTGCCAACAGGTGGCGCAGCCCAAGGCGGAGCAAAGGATGTGGCTCGAGCAACAGGATGGTGGCCATGGCCGCTCACTTCTTATTGGCGCGCGCGGATGCCGCGTACAATCCACTGCGCGCTGATTGGACATGCTCCGCTTTTGGCACGGCTGCACGCCCATACGATAGGTATCGCCTCCTGAGCCTCGCAGCGTTTCCCGTCCTGGCTCGCTGCTGTCCTGCCCGGCCCTCCCTCGGAGGATGCCTACCGCCCCGTTTCGCGTATGACACGCGTTAGATGCTTCGCAACTCAGATTCAAATTAAATTGAATTCTGGTGTTCAGCATAGGAAGCACGCGGAGTGATTGCAAGCGAATGCTGCATTGCGGGGGTTTTCCCGTGTTGGGTTTTTGCCTAGGCTGCTTGCGGCACAAAATGCCTCATCAAGCACTTTTACAGCGGGTGTTTGCCATACATCACATGTATGACACCCGCGCTCACCACGTATATTTCGCCCCGATCCGGGCCGCATACTGGTGGAAACTTTGCGCCCCCCAGGCGCCCGACACGTTGGCCCAGCCGGTCCAGCGCGTCGAGATCGACAGGTTGAGCCCCAGCTTCAATTCATAGCGATTCGACGGATACAGCGTGCCGAGCGGCACCTCGTTGAAGCGGACGCTGCTGTCCGTGCTGGTATGCCACCAGTTCACAGTCACGTACGGCTGCCACTTGCGCGCGTCCGCACGGACATAGGTGCGATGCAGCCGGACGCCGAGCCGCGTGATGAGGCCGGTGGAGTCGGCACCCGCGATACGCGTGCCGTTGGGCTCGGTAATGTCGTGTTCGCGGTAGTCGACGTAGATCAGCTGCCCCTGCGGCTCGATCACCCAGTCGTGGCGCAACGGCACGGCGTAGCCCAGTTCGCCCGAGACCGCCCAGCCCTGCGCGTGGTACTTCACGGTGGGCAGGGTGTCGCCTTCGACCTTGTTGTCGAACCAGCCGTACTGGAACCACGTATCTATATAGGTACCGAGCTTGCGTTCGTCGTTCTGGTACCAGGTGCCGTACGCGCCCACGCTGAAGCCCTCCACCTTGCCGCTGGCGGACGCCGGGTTGCCGGCCGCCTTCGCGTCGCTGCTGGCATAGCCGTAGCTGCCCATCAGCCCCAGATGCAGGCGGTCTTCCTCACTCGCCACCTTCCATTTGGCGAGTTCCGCGCCCCCGTGCAGCAGGAAGCTGTCGGTATCGACCTTGAAATTGCCGTCCTGGCTGCGGCTGCCCTCCCATTTGCCGACCACGCGCAGCCATCCCGAGCGCGGCTTGTCCTCGGCCTTGTCGAACGGCTGGCCTTCCACGTACTGCGGCTCGCCCAGGCGGTCGTGCAGGCTGTGCACGAACATCTGCCCGGCCAGGCGCTGGTTGGCGAGATAGGCGGCCACCTCGGGGCGGAACAGCGCCTGCCCTGGCGTGGGCGGCCCCGGCGGGGGCGGATCGGGTGACGGATCGCGCTCGGAGCGCAGGTACCAGGCATCGGCCTGACTGCCGTCCAGGCTGCCCCGGTACAGGCGGTACTCATAGGGGCCGGCCACGGCGCGGCGGGCCAGCGCGAAGCTGCCGGGAGCGGTGGTGCCGCCGTTGACGGCATCGACGACCAGGATGCCATCGCGCTGCGTGATCGCGCCGGTGCCGCCGGCGTTGGTGATCGTCAGCCCGGTGGTGCCGGACGCGGTGCCGGTGTCGATGACGAGCCTGTCCGACGGTGCGTTGTCGCCGGCCAGCACCGTGTTCAGGCCGATGCCGCCCGCGGCGCCCGTGTAGGTGTTCACCGTCAGCGTCTTGAACGTGCCCGCCGACGGCGGCGTGAACAGGATCTGGCTCGCGGCGTTGGTGAGCGTGGTCAGCGTCGAGTTGCCGGTGAGGTGCCACGTGGTCTGGTCGCGCAGGGTGACGATGGACGTGGTGCCCGGTAGCGTGGTCGCCGCCCCGGTCAGCGTTGAGGCCGAGACATCGACGGTGGCGACATCGCCCACGGCCAGGGGCTTTTTGATCGCTGGCAGGGGGGCYGCGAGCGGCGCGACCGAATCGGACGGCGGGGTTGAGGGRTCGTCGACGGACGGCAGCGGCTCCGGCCGGGCGATGGGGGCCTCGGGCGGCGGCAGCGTCGGAAAGTCCCCGATCGAGCCGACGCGGAGCCACTCGACGCCCGAAACCGTCGAGCCGGCCAACGTCACGGTGCCCGGCCCGGCCACGGCGATGGCCGGGCCGCTCCGGCTGGTCAGCACGGAGGCGGTGAAATCCGCGCCGGTGGGCACCTGCGCGGTGAACGTGTCGTTGTAGCCGGCCACGTAGAGCGCGGCGGCGTCCGCGTTGCTGGCGGTCACGGTCGCCCGGTTGCCGCTGACCTGGCCGGCGTCCAGCGCCACGGCGCCGTGCGCGCCCACGCCGCTGGTGCTCACGGTGGCGTTGTCGATCAGGACGAGGCTCAGCGCGTTGCGCGCAAAGGCGCCATGCGCGGCGGCCCCTTCGGTCGTCACGCTGGACCCGGACAGCGCCTCGACCCGGCCTTTCGACACGGCGCGCAGCCCCATCGCGCCCGTGCCGTGCGTGATGACGGTGGTGCCATTGGTCAGGGAGACCCGCGCGGGCACGTCGAGCACGGTACGCGCCTGCGCCAGCGCGCCGTGGGCGATCTCGCCCATCGTCTCGATGTGGGACGCCGTGGCTACCACCGTTGCCACGTTGGGCTTGAGCGGGTCCACCCCCGCGTAGACGGCGATGCCGTTGCGGCCGTCGGTGAGTACTGAGGTCTGGTTGATCTCGATCGTGCCGCCATCGTCGGCGGCCACGCCAATCGCCTCGTCGCCCCGGTTGTGGATGGCGAGGCCATTGGTCACGAGCCGCGCATTGGGCAAGGCGGCCGTGACGCCCTTCACGCGCTGGGCGCGGGCCGTGGTGCCGAAGGTATCGACCGTGCCGCCGTTGATCGTCGCCAGGCCGTCCTGGGTGATAGCGATGCCGGGYGCGTTGGCGCTGCCCGTGGAGACGATCGCCACGCCCTCGGTGGTCAGGGTCGAGCCCACGCCGCCGACATTCACCGTGGGCACCTGCCCGCCACTGCTGAGGGTGCCGCGCGTGATCGACATGCGCGAGCCGGACCCCAGCGCGATGGCGGCACTGCCCGCGCTATCGACCGAGACGTCGGTCAGCATGGCGTCGCTGTTGCCAGTGACCGACACGCCGCGATAGGTYGGCGCGCTGACCGTGCTGTTCGTCAGGGTCGCAATGCCGCCCAGGTCGACCGCGACCCCGGCGGAATTGTTGCCGCTGGCACGGATCGTAGCCTGGTCGATGGTGGCCGAGGAGCCGGTGCCCGACACGAACACGCCGTGCGCCATCGTCGCCGGCCCGCCGGTGAGCAGGTTGCCGCTGCCGCCAATGGCAATGCGACCGCCCGATACCGCGGCGGCGGCGGCCACGGGGCCGCTCGCGGCATTGCCAGTGCCGGTGGCCGTGAGCGTGCTGCTGGACAGCTCGATGGCGCCGCCCAGTTCGGCGCGCGCGGCATTCGAGAAGTTGGACGCCACCGCGACGGTGTTGCCGGAACCGGTGATCAGGCTGCCCGCGCCGGTGGCCACGAGCCCATGGTTGAAATTGCGCCCGCTGCCGGCGGCGCCCACGGTCAGGTTCGATTGGGTCAGCGTCACGGACCCGCCGCCTTCGGCCCGTACGCCCTGCATCGACACCGAGTTGGCCGGCGCCAGGTTGAGCCGGACGTTATCGGCCACCACGCGGGAGCCCGCGCCAACGGCCTTGAGCCCAACCTGGCTGGCCGCCGCCGCACCGTTGGAGGTGGTATTGATGGCGCCGCCCGTCAGCGAGACCCGGGCCCCGCTCAAGGCGTTGACGCCGTTCGCATTGGCCACGCCGAGGCTCAGCGTGACGCCGGACGCCGTCACATCCGCACCGGCGCCGGTGCCGGTGATCGCCACCGGCGCCGCTRCCGTGGTGCCGATGGCCGAAGCGCTGACCGTGCAGGCTGTGGTGGCGGATACCTGCCCCGTGCCGATGGTCGGGCAGGCCGCCTGCCCGTGCGCGGCGGGAGACAGACTCGCCAGAACGACGCCGCCCACGGCGCCCACGCCGACGCCGGCCTTTCTCCGCCTGCTGACCATGGGTCGCCTCCCTTCGCCCGCTTGGTCTTAACACTGACCAGCGAGGTTTCCTCATTCTGGAGACTGGGCTGAAGAACGGAAGTCAAATGTTTGGGGGTCTGTTTTAAGCGTTTCAGCGAAACCGGCAGACGGTGAGCCCAGGGGGCCATCCCGGGCAAATCCCTTGGCTTCCCATCGAAAATAATTTACATTGCACTTTGATATTCAAAAGTGCCTGGTACGGATTGGCACTCCGCTAAAGTTGTTATAACTCAATCACTTACCACCCCTTCTTCATGAGCACGGATCCCGACACGCTCGCCGCTACCAAGCTCACTCGAACCGAATTTGCAGTGGTGCGGGCGTATGCCCAGGGCATGCGGCCGGTGGACATCGCCAATCGCTACCTGCTCGATCCGGACGATGACGATGTGCTGACCGAGCATCAGGCGGTACAGCGCATCCTGACGCTGCGCGACCGGCTGGTGCAGTTCGCGCTCCAGCACGACCGGCCCGATATCGCGGCCATGTTCGAGGCGCTGCGCGGGCGGTCTGACGCCGGGATGACGCGCCGGGTGGACGCGTTGTCGTCCATCGAGCGGCTCGGCCAGGGCCGGCCGCTGCCGGGGCATCAGGTATCGCTGTGGTTCCGCCCCAGCCTCGCCCGCCGGCTGGCGACGGGGGGCGTGCGCACCATCGCCGATTTGACTGATCTGGCGAACCAGCGTGGCAGTAGTTGGTGGCGTGCCGTGCCACGCATCGGCCAGCAATCCGCCGAAGTCATCACACGATGGTTGGGTCAGCAGCAGTCGGTGATCGCGACGGCGGTGCGGCCATATGTGCTTTCGCCGTCACAACACCGGAGCAGACCCGCACTGGTCCCGGAGCGGCTGGGGCCGGCGATGCGCGAACCCGTTCCGCTCGAACACATGCTGGCGCCATCGTCTGGCGACCCCGGCGCGGCGGTGCTCSGGGATGACCTGCGGTTCATTCGGGACTGGKTAGCCCGCCACAGCGGCTCCCCGCATACGGCCGGGAGCTATCGACGGGAGGCGGAGCGGCTACTGCTCTGGGTCGCCCAGCAGCGTGGTTCGGTCCGGGGGCTGGAGACGGATGATCTCGTGCGCTACCGCAGCTTTCTGGCGGATCCCCAGCCGGCGGCCTTCTGGTGCGGCCCGGCGGGCGCCCGAGACCGGGCGCACTGGCGGCCGTTCGAGGGACCACTCGGCGCGAGCTCGATCGAGGCTTCCCTGCGTGTGGTTCGCGCCCTGCTCCGGGCGATGGTGCGGGCGGGGGTGCGGCAAGGCGGTGCGGCTGTACCGGCCGGGGGCGTACCCGTTGCTGCGTCGGAATCTATCGAAACGAATCGCTCGAATTTGCTTCCGCCCGGTGTTGTCGATGACTTCCTGGCATGGCTCGGGGCGGTGGAGGCCTCCCCCAGACACCGGGCCGCACGGGCGACGGCGCTGCTGGTGCATCGGCACGGGGTGCGGATTTCGGCACTGCCGGCGATGCGGCTGGGGGATGTCCGGCTCGCCGGACGCGGCGCGCGGCTGCTGCCCGGGGCCCGAAATGAATCCGAAGATTCAGGTTTGCGGCTCGATGAAGACGTCTGGATGGCGCTGCGCGCGCACTGGGCCGATCGCGGGATTCAGGTGGAGGCCGGCTGGAACGCCGACGCCGCCCTGCTCGCACCAAGCGAATTTCCGGCCACGGCGCGRGGTCGCGCCAAGCAGGCGCAGGTCGGTGCGGGCTACGCCGCGAGTGGTTTGGACCAGTTGCTACGGGGTACCTGGAAGCGCTTCGCGGCGGGGCGAGAACTGGCCGAAATTGGGTTCACGCCGCGCCTCCTGGCGCTCGCCGGGCGTCCGTTGCCGGACGGCCCAAAATGACCCCGAGCGTACCTTTTGCTGCGATCCAAATGTTCGATGAAACAATGAGTTAGCGAACGCGACTGCAAAAAACTCAGAGTAGCGTTTTATCCAATCCGAAGCGTGCCTTAAGGACCTCGAGCAGGTCCTCCCGGGCATTGCGGTCGGACAGCTGAACATCGAGCATTACCCGGCCCGAATCCCACTCCTTGATCGTGCCCAGAAGCTGCCCCGACTCGGTCCGGATCTTGTACTGCCGGCTGATCTCCTTGACCTTGCGCGACTTCCCTTCCTGCGCATGTTTACGGATCGCCTCGACCTCGCGGCTGGACAGGCCGTCGTTCATGATGCGCGTCGCCAGATCACGCGTGCGGTCTTCGCCGGCGATCTTGCAGAACAGCGTCAGCTCGTAACCGGCGGCAATCCCGATGGCGCTCGGTCGCTCACGCATCACGCCGAGCACCGAGTCCGGCAGCTTCAGCAGCGCCAGGGTCTTGTTAACCGTGCCCGCCGACATCCCGGTCAGCTCGCAGATCTCCTCCTCCTTCTGGACCTTGCCTTCGTCCAGCAACTGCCGCCAGGCAATCGCGTTGTCGAGTGCGGACTGGTCCGAGCGCTGCTCGTTGAGCAGGAACGAGAGTCGGTAGAAATCGAGGTCGCTGAGGTCGCTCTCGATAAAGCATTCCATCTCGAGCTTGCCGGCCGAGGCCAGGGCGCGCTTGCGATAGTGACCATCGATGAGGATGTAGTGCCCGGGGCGCACCGGGTCCGGCGCCGCCAGACCGGGCGTTTTCTGCCCATGCGTAGCGATCGACGCAGCACGTTCCTGGACCACTGCGGGATCATAAATTCGACGCGCATTGAAAGGATTGTCGTGCAGTTGCGCAATGGGGATCTTGATCAGCGTTCGACCCGTTTCAGTCGGTTCCGCACTTTCAGCGCTGAAAGTTTGGATTTCGGCAACTACCGGACGCTCGGGACGCTGGGTCTGGAGCAGGCCATTCGGGTGCTGGGAGATCGCCGCTTCCGCCCTGGCGAAGCGATCCATCGTGTCGTTGCGGGTTTTCTCCGCCGCCATGCCGGCCAGCATGCCGGCCTTCAGGCTTTTCAGTTTCGTTGCCATGGGAATTACTCGATCAGGGACAGGATTTCGTCGACCATCATGTCGACCTCCTGCACGGCCTCGCGGGCGCCCGGCACACCGTGCACGGTGCAGCCAATGGCCTGGCATTCCCGGAACGCCGAACGGGAGCCGATCAGGGCGTTCAGCAGCGGCACATCACCGTCATCCCCCAGGATCTCGATGGCCTGGCGGGCAATCGAGACGCGTCGCTGGACCATATTGGCCATCACGCGTATCTGCAGGGTCTCATTCTGGACCTGTGCATGCTGCGCAAGCGTCTTCGCTGCGACGGCCGCCCACAGGTCAGGCGGCGACGGGACAACCGGAATGATCGCGAGGTCGGAAATCAGGAGCGCGCTCGACGGCGCGGCCGAATGCACGGCGGGCGGGCAGTCGACAAGGATGTAGTCGTAGTCGTGGATGAATTTGCGGACTTCGCGGTGCATCGCGCCGCCGGACGGCGCCAGGCCGATCACGGAAGCGGGAAATGGGCGTTCGTCGGTCGCCTGTGCGGCCCATCGCGTGGCGGTGCCCTGCTCATCCATATCGACAAGCATGGAACGGGCGCCGCGCAGGCCCAGCGTGCCAGCCAGGTGCATGCTTACCGTGGTCTTGCCACAGCCGCCTTTCTGGTTGAACACGGTAATGATTTTTGCTGCCACACTGGCCTCACTTTCAGCGCTGAAAGCGCACATGACGAGTTCTCTACAGGCGGAACTGTAGCCAAATCGGCAGTGCGCTACAACCCATTTTTCATTATTCAAATTTTATGTCTCGTAGCGTGATACCTCCACGCCACGGTGAAAGGGTAAACACCGCCTACCTCAAATTTGCGGAGATTTCCTCTTGAAAAGAGGCAGAGAATCCGCCTAAAGTAAAGATAGTGCGCATTACCCCGCACATGACACAGCAGAACAAACTGGTTATGATGCGCGCTACAGTCGAGTCAAGTCGTGTCAACCTCGTTGGCTTCCGTTCGGTATCTACGAGACCTCAACGTGCTTGAACGGTTGTTTGCGTTGTGTACAAGAACTTGCTTCGAAAGGAAATTCCTATGGCAACCGGTACGGTCAAGTGGTTTAACGAGACCAAGGGCTTCGGCTTCATTACCCCGGACGACGGTGGTGCAGATCTGTTCGCGCACTTCTCGGAAATCCAGGGCTCGGGTTTCAAGACCCTGAAGGATGGTCAGCGTGTGACGTTTGAAGTGAAGCAGGGCCCCAAGGGTCTGCAGGCATCGGCGATCAAGCCCGCCTGACCCTGTCTCACTGAACGTCCTGCCATGCGCGCAAGCGCGTGACGGGTAAAAGAAAAAGGCAAGCGCTCGTCGCTTGCCTTTTTCGTTCCAGCGGTCAGTTCGCCTTCAGGCCAGCTTGCGAACGCTCGTGCGGGACGGCTGCAGGACCAGGGCTTTCGACGAATCGGCGTCGACCTTGGCGCCCGGATACACCACCAGCACATCCTTGAGCGCCTTGCGGAACAGCGCGCGGAACTTGCGCTCGCTCTCGGTCTCGGTACCGAACTGCATCTGGAGCGCTTCCCAAGGGATCTCGGTGCGTCGTTGGATCGTGAAGAACCGGTAGGTCAGCCACGAATACACGTCCAGTGCGAACGGCGACTGCTTGAGCGCCTTGAGCGCGCGCATATCGACCGGTACGGGACGGTTCACCAGCTCGTTGAAGAACGGCTCGGAGAGCACCACGAAGCTCTCGAACATCGAGCCCTGACCGGGCTGCATCGGGTCCCACCACGTCGACAGCTGGTCGGCCAGCAGGTAGCCCACCCGGTCGATCGACAGGGGTTCGTGATTCGGCGTCTGATTGGGCGTCGGCGTCGACTTGTTCTGCACGATCGCAATGGTCGCCGAGAACAGCCGGATCATTTGCTGGCGCACAAGCGTCATGGTTCCGCGCTTGCCGCCGGTGGCCATCGGAATGCCGAGGTTGTACATGAATTCCGACAGCGAATTGCCGAGCGAGATGCGGCGGTCCTCGACCGTGCCCGTAAACTCGCCGCGCTTCTTCTTCGCCATGATTTCCTTGCCGATCCAGGCAAGCATCAAACGCGGATAGGAGCCGTACGGATACCCGAGTGAAACGGTTTCGGAGACGAGCTTCTGACGACCATTGGCCGCTCGTTCGGAGCGCTGCTGCGTGAAGTAGCCCGGCTGGATCATCAGCGAGATGTTGCCGCTGGTGCGCGTCCACACGGGCGGCGCGCCCTTCGGGGCGCGATACGGCAGGGTTACCTGCACGCTGGCGCGGCTCAGGAAGCCCACTTCGCCACTGTGCCAGGCGTCCTCGCGCTCCATCGCCTGGGCCTCGTCGAAGAGGCGCTGGAATTTCTCGGACGGAACCAGGACGTTCTCGTTACCGGGAACGATGATGCGGGAAGGCTCGTGATCCCCTTGCAGGACGGAGCGATCCCCCTCGGTGGCCAGGGAGCGTTTGATGGGCATATTGACGGGCTTCGGATTACCCGCCTTTTTACGCGAACCCGTAAACGTTGTCACGCAGAAACAGGTACGTATACGTTCTTTGTGTGTTTTGGTTGTCCGGTCGCGTTGCCCCCGAGCTTGCGGTTCCCTGTCAGCGCTGACGGGCTTCTCTGCAAGCGATCTGTTTCGGGTGTCGGGTTTCTCACGACTGGCAGGATGGCCGGCATGCGGTGGGCAACCCGCCAGGGTTGTCCACGGTTGGCGGCGCATCAGCTACAAGTAAACGATACCGTTACGGGTTAACTACTTGTAAACCGTATACGGAGGGAAAACGCCGTTGATTTCAAAAGGGAAAAGTACGCCCCGCGAACCCGATTCTGCGTGGAAGCGTACTCGATTCTGCGAAGCCCCGAACCCGAATCTGCGGCTGGGCGAACCCGTTTCAGCGGAAACAGCGAACCGGATTCTGCGGGGATAACTCACTGATCCCACAGGCTTTTCCACAGCGGGATGGGCAAAAAGCGTACCTGTTTCTGCGCGAACCGTACCCGACGGCCGTTTCCCTGCGTGGAGGGGCTGTGAACAACCGCGTTATCCCCGCAGAAATGGGTGCGCCGTGAGGTTTCCAGCCAGTCGATGCGTACCCGATTCTGCGGGCCAAGCGGCTCAAAGCGTACCTATTTCTGCGCTGGGCCGGTTCGAAGCCTCCCAGCCTCGTTGCGTACCAGTTTCTGCGGCGTACCCAATTCTGCGAGTTGGCAGCATTTTGCTGCGCTGCCGGGAACCGTACCCATTTCTGCGGCGATTCCAGCGCCAGCAAATGCCAAGTGCGTACCCAATTCTGCGCAAATTGCGGGCGCAATGCGTCAGCCTGCAAAACCAGTCCGACTATAGCATTAGCTTTGCTTAAAAGCCAGTACTCACTCTCAACGTATACCGAATCAAACCGAGGAATCCGCTGCGTACCCGTTTCTGCGCTACGTTGACGCCCCGCAGTGCCGCTCGGAACGTATACATCTCCCGCGCCCTGAGCGACCGTACCCGTTTCTGCGCGTGCATCCACACCTCCGACGTCACCTGCTGCTGAAACCGTACCCATTTCTGCGACCCCATACGAGGCTGCGGACCGTATACGGCGGGCTTTCGCGGCGTACCCGATTCTGCGGGGACAACTCGCGGGGGATTCCCACCCTAGCCAGGCAAAAATCGAAGGAAACCGGCCTCGAGCGATGGGACGCCACAAGCCAATGCGTACCCGTTTCTGCGTGCGATAGCGGCCTGCCGAGGCGACGGCCAGCCGCCAGCCGTACCCATTTCTGCGGAGATCAATCAGGAAGGCGTACCCGTTTCTGCGGCGCGACTGCGCGGGGCACGAAAAAAGACGCACGACAAATTGAAGCCGGTCGACCTGAAGCCCGATCCGGCGGAAAACAGGCGAAAAAAAACCCCGCCAGTGATGGCGGGGCTCTTTCGGTTGCTGGCACACCTTGCGGCGTGCCGGAGCTACCTTGGCTTACAGCGGCGTGATGTTCGCAGCTTGCAGACCCTTCGGGCCGTTCTTGACTTCGAACGACACGCGTTGGTTTTCCTGCAGCGACTTGAAGCCGTCGGCGCGCACTTCGGAGAAGTGGGCGAACAGATCATCACCGCCTGCGTCCGGCTTGATAAAGCCGAAGCCCTTGGCGTCATTGAACCACTTGACGATACCGGTTTGCATGGTATTGCTTTCCAAAAAAAGATAAAAAAGAAACCGATGGTGCACACACCATCGCACTGCCAACTCAAGGAAAGGACACCATGGACAACCGAAGTACCAACGGTGGCTAACGAATGAACTGTTGCCTCGTCGCTTGAATCTAGCTGTGGTTTATACGGGGGATTCGCGGCTTCGTCAAGGTGGGGATTCCCCGCCAGGGGCTGGCACCGTCACGTTGGCCTATGGGATCATCCCGCCTTTTGCCTATTGTCTGTCATGCAGCCCATGGCTGCCGCCCGGGCCGGGCGAGCCAGACGAAAGCAGGCGCAACACATTCCAGGAGACCCTACATGTCCCTACCGGACCCCGCCGAGCGGCCGGGCAGCGATTCCGCGCCCGCCTTCCAGTCCAGCCAGGCCAGCGCCAGCCTGGCCGAGCGCCTGTTCCGCCTGGCCGAGCACAACACGAACGTGCGCACTGAAGTGCTGGCCGGCGTGACCACGTTCCTGACGATGGCGTACATCATCTTCGTCAATCCGAGCATCCTCGGCGATGCCGGTGTGCCCAAGGACGCGGTGTTCGTCGCCACCTGCTTGGCCGCGGCCATCGGCACGCTGATCATGGGGTTCTTTGCGAATTATCCGATCGCGATGGCGCCGGGCATGGGCCTCAACGCCTACTTTGCCTATACAGTCGTCAAAGGCATGGGCCTGCCGTGGGAAGCGGCGCTGGGCGCGGTGTTTATCTCGGGCTGCCTGTTCCTGCTGGTCACGCTGTTCCGCATCCGGGAGATGATCGTCAACGGTATCCCGCATGCGATCCGGGGTGCGATCACGGCGGGCATCGGGCTGTTCCTGGCGATCATCGCGCTGAAGAACGCCGGCATCATCGCGGCCAGCCCGGCCACCCTGGTGACCATCGGCGATCTGCACCAGCCTCCCGCGATCATGGCGACTATCGGGTTCTTCGTGATCGTCGCGCTGGACCGCCTGAAGGTGAAGGGTGCGATCCTGATCGGCATCCTGCTCACCACCGTGCTCAGTTTCCTGTTCGGCGGCAACACCTTCCACGGCGTGTTCTCGGCCCCGCCGTCGATCGCGCCCACGCTGTTCAAGCTAGATATCGCCGGCGCGCTGTCCATCGGCATCATCAACGTGGTGCTGGTCTTTTTCCTGGTCGAGCTGTTCGATGCCACCGGCACACTGATGGGTGTGGCCAACCGCGCCGGGCTGCTCAAGGCTGGCAAGATGCACCGGCTCAACAAGGCGCTGATGGCCGATAGCACTGCCATCATGGCCGGCTCGCTGCTCGGCACGTCGTCGACCACCGCCTATATCGAGAGCGCGTCTGGCGTGCAGGCCGGCGGCCGCACCGGCCTGACCGCCGTGACCGTGGCCGTGCTGTTCCTGGCCTGCCTGTTTATCGCGCCGCTGGCCGGCACGGTGCCGGCGTATGCCACCGCGCCGGCGTTGCTCTATGTCTCCTGCCTGATGCTGCGCGAGCTGGTCGACATCGACTGGACCGATGTCACCGAGGTCGTYCCCGCCGTGCTCACCGTCCTCGGCATGCCGTTTACGTACTCGGTGGCCAATGGCGTCGCGTTCGGCTTTATTGCCTACGCGGTGCTGAAGCCGCTGACCGGCCGCGCGCGCGAAGTACCGGTCATGGCGTGGATCATCGCCGCCGTGTTTCTGTTCAAGTTCTATTACCTGCCGGGGCACTGAAACCGACCGAAAACGTCCGACGCCGTACCCGATTCTGCGTTAAATGTGAGCGCTCATTAACCTGACGGGTCGCCTGCAGTGTGAGATTCTGATCTCACACTAAAGTATGAGACATGGCTGAAACCGATCACTTCGGGCTGGACAAACCGTCTCAAATGCACTGAACTAGAGGCGAAGTAGAAGAAGGGCGCGTGAGAGCGCCCTTTCTTGACTCCGGCCTATATGGAGGGCCGCGGCCCGCGCGCGGCGGCCGCCATCGGCCGAGAGCGTCCAACGAGACCGTCTCGCAGCGGCGGCGGGGCCACCAGGAAGTCACAGAAGTCATAACAGACCACACGGCCGACACGTGTGGCAGACAACAGACAGCTCAAAACCAAACATAGACAGTGGTAATCGTACGCAGTGCCGGGGGTGTTGTTCAACGGGGAACAAATCATGACCGCAGGAGAGATCCGGCGTCCCGAATTCGGGCCCATCAGTGCATCCGCCAGTCGATCGATTCACCGCGCGCCATTGGCCAGTGACGCGTCCGATATTTCACTACGGGACGCCGACCTAGGCGGCCCGGACACCGAAGTCGCCGTGCTGCTCGCCGAGGACACGGAGATTTCGCCGCGCACGCGCCAGGCCGTCGAGGCCCTGATGCAACGCCATCGCATGCTGGCCGAGGAACTCGCGCGCCAGCGCACGCTGCTCCAGGAATGGATCCTGAGCCAGCTCACCTACAAGGCGCTTTACTTCCAGTACTCCGGCCAGTCGCCCGAAGCGCCCAGCGTGGACCTGATGCGCGAGAAAGACATGGTGCGCCGCCGCATCCGCGACGAACTGCACGCCGGCCGTGACTACGACAGCGTGCTCGAAGAACAGTCTCGCAGTCTGTCCAGACCGTGATGCCGACGTTGCGCGCGGGGGAGCCCCCGCAGCCGGCGGAAACCAGCCGGGCCATGTGGCCCGCTTCCGGCCCGATTGCCGGGGTGGCCACCGCGAACAAAAAGACAAACGTCAGGGAGAACGGCATGGACCGACTGTGCAAAGCGTCGACACGCTCCGCACAGATCGTGCTGGTGTCGCGTTTCGAAGATTTTGGATTCAGTGCCGAGCAATTCGGCCAGGGCTGGGAGATCCGGCGCGTGCAGCAGGTGCGCGACCTGGAGCGCGTGGTGCGGGGCAGTGCCCCCATGGCGGGCATCCTCGACCTGCAATCGACCTATTCCGATGCGGAGCTGACCCAACTGGAGCAGGGCCTCCAGCATCTGCACGTGACCTGGGTGGCGATCACCTCCAACGAGATGATCGAGGACGAACGCATCCGCCGCATGATCCGCGACTATTGCGTGGATTACGTGCGCACCCCGTTCTCGTTCGATGAACTGGCGTACACGCTCAAGCACGCCCACGGCATGGCCAGCCTGCATGGCGTGCGCGCGCCCGAGCATGTGCCGCACGGCCCGATGATCGGCGACTGCAAYGTCATGCGCGTGATGTTCCGCTCGCTGGCCAAGGTGGCCCACAACGACGCGCCGGTCTTCATCTCGGGCGAGTCGGGCACCGGCAAGGAACTGGCCGCGCAGGCCGTCCACGAGGCATCGAGCCGCCGCAAGGGCCCGTTCGTGGCGATCAACTGCGGCGCCATYCCCTCGCACCTGGTGCAGTCGGAACTGTTCGGCTACGAGAAAGGCGCCTTCACCGGCGCCAACGCGCGCAAGATCGGCTGGATCGAGCAGGCGCAGGGCGGCACGCTGTTCCTCGATGAAATCGGCGACCTGCCCCTCGAGAGCCAGGTGGCGCTGCTGCGCTTCCTGCAGCAGGGCTGCATCACGCGGCTGGGCGGGCATCAGTCGATTCCGCTCGACCTGCGCATCATCTCGGCCACGCACGTGGACCTGGTGCTGGCGCAGACGGACGGCCGCTTCCGCTCCGACCTGTTCCACCGRCTCTGCGTGCTGACGCTGACGATTCCGCCGCTGCGCGATCGGGGCGAAGACATCCTGCTGCTGGCCAACGCGGTGCTGACCGAGCACGGGCACGAGGCCCACCGGCGTATTCGCGGCTTCTCCGCGTGCGCCACGCAGGCGATGATGCAGTACGCCTGGCCGGGCAACGTGCGGGAGCTGATCAACCGGGTCCGGCGCGCCATCGTCATGACGGACAACCGCAAGATCACTGCGGAAGACCTGCAATTGCATGGGGGCGTGGAGTTGCCGCGCAAGACGCTCGATGCCATCCGCGAGGAGGCGGAGCGCGAGGCGATCCGCACGGTGATGGCCAGCCACGGCTTTCACGTGGTGCCGGCGGCGCGCGAACTCAATGTGTCGCGCGTGACGCTGTACCGGCTCATGCACAAGCACAACATCCGCGTCGATTCGCAACCGGGCGCCGTGGCGGAGTAATTCGCCCCGGGCACGCCCGTGCCGAAGTGCCAGGGGGAACCCGGCGACGTCCGCTCGCCGGACCCCCTTCGTCCCACCGCCCGGACAGCAGCGGCAGGCTAGCGCGGCCTGGCCCGCGCGGAGATCGTCCTCAATCTCGATCGCACACAAGAATCGTTCCTGCCTCCCTCCCTTCGTTCCTTAGTCCATTCAACTCATGCTGATCTTGTCGCGCCGGTGCCTTGGCGGCGTGGCGTCGACTGGCCCGCGCGTGGGCAGCGGGTCGCGCGGCTCGGCGCTGTCGCGCGCCTGGCGCTCGTCGGGGTGGTTCGCGCTCTGGTCGGGCGCGAAGGTCAGATCGCCCCAGGCCCAGGCGAAGCTGCGCACATAGCTGTCATTGCTGAGGGCGGCGTGACTGTTGAGGTTGGCGCAGTCGGGCCGGTCGAAGTACGCGTAGTTGCCGGCGAACGCGGCAGTCGTCGCGGTCGAGAGCAGCGCCAGCGCGATGATGGCGGGGACTCTGGCGTTCATGGGTGGCTCACTCCCTTGCTGGAAAAAGGTGCCCGCCGGGGGACGGAGCACGTAAAGCTTTCAAATACTGCAAGCAATGCCGATGTCGGCTGTCATCTCATGTTGTCCCTGCGGCGTGCCCTCAGCCTGCCGGCAACCCGTTGCGGCGCCGGCTGGCGGACACCGCCAGCGTGCGGCTGGCCGCGGCGCAATACGAGGCGATCGGGCGCAGTGGCTGGCGGGGCGACGGAAGCAGGGGCGGCGACAGCAGGTCAATCACGGACGGTGCGGGGCCCGCCAACCGATGGGCGCGCCTGCGTGCCGTCATTCGCGCGGGCGGATGACGCATGGCGGAGGTTCCTCCTGCGTGTCAGTCGAATAGTTGTCTAAGGCGCGTGCTTCTCCCTGCCCGGTACAGAGCGACAAGTGTGCCAATGCGCGCCGAACGCTTGTTTTATAGGGGCTGCGCGACGTCGGCACCTGTGCCAGCCCCGGAACGGGACGCCAGGCGGCGTCGATCGGTTTCGCCGCTGTAACGCAAGCGGACGGAGGCGCGCGTGGTCGTGTGACATGTGGCAGGGCGGCTGGGGCGATCGGCGCGTCATCGCGCGTTGCCCTGGCCCTTGCCAACGCTGCCAAAGTGGGAGGCGGCAGCACATGTCGCCCCCGAATGACCGCGCGGCGGCACGCCGTTGCGCGTGCCGGTGGGGCGGCAGGGCCGATGGCGCGTCCTGATGCGCAGCCCGGACGCGCCCGCACGGAGGCGCGGCACGCGTGTGCACCCGGTTGCAGGGCTGAAACATGAGGGTGGCGGGGAGGATCGACGCAGAAACGGGTACGCTCGCCGGGCGTCGAGCCGGCGTGGCAGGGCAGGGGAGGATGGGCGCGAGGCGCCGGCGGCTAGCGCGGGGTGCCCGACGGGACCGATGCRCTCGGCGCCATCGGTGCCGGACGGTCGCCCGGGGTCACATTGGACGTGGCGCCGGAAATGGGCTTCGGCCCCGGCTGTCCACGCTGTTGTTCGCAGCCGGCCAGCGCCAGCAGGCCAAGGCAGAGCGCGGCAACGGGGCGCCTGATCGAGGTGCGGATCACGGAAGTCTCCTGTTCCTGGCCGGGCGCGGCGGGTCCGCGCGCCGGCGGGTGTGCCTGAACTTACTGTAGCAGGTTGCACCGGCGCCGCTCCGGATGCGCATTATCATGAACGCAGGTCGGACGCGCGCGGWCAGACAGCCCCGGCCGCGTCGTCCATGCTCTGAACGTGACGAGGTCATCACCCTCCACCATCCGAGATCCGGCATGCCTCCTGAACAAGCTTCCCGGCCGCCCGAGGGCGCGCCGCCCCGGCCCCAGCGTGGACGCATCCTGCCCGACCGCCACACGGCCGCGCGCACCTTCCGCGTGGTCTCGGCCGCCATCCAGTCCTGGTTCGAGCACCGCGCGGCCAGCAAGGGCGCGGCGCTCTCCTTCTATATGTTGTTCTCGCTCGCGCCGATCCTGGTGCTTGTGATCTCGATCGCCGGCCTGTTCTTCGGCGCCGAGGCTGCGCGCGGCGAGATCTTCTCCCAGCTCAACGGTCTGGTGGGCGAGCAGGGCGCCGCCGCCATCCAGGGGATTCTGGCCGCCACGCACCGCGCCGGGGGTAGCGGCGTGGCGGCGACCATCGCGTTCGGCATCCTGATCGTCGGCGCGACGAGTGCCTTCGCCGAACTCAAGAGCAGCCTGGACGACATCTGGCACGCCCCGCCCCCGGCTGGCGCGGGCTGGAAGAAGCTGCTCCGCGCGCGGATGTTGTCGTTCAGCATCGTGCTGGCGCTGGCCTTCATGCTGCTGGTCTCGCTGGTGGTCAACGCGGCCCTGGCCGTCATCGACCGCTTCTGGGGCGCGCTGTGGACGGCCTCCTGGTTCGCCCCGGTGGCGGATGCCATTTCCACGGTGTTCTCGTTCTCGGTGGTTACGGCCCTGTTCGCGGTGATCTTCAAGATGCTGCCGAACGCGCGCATCGCCTGGCGGGATGTGACGATGGGCGCGATCATCACCGCGCTGCTGTTCGCCGTAGGCAAGCGGCTGATCGGGATCTATCTGGGGAACAGCGCGGTGGCGTCGTCCTATGGCGCGGCCGGCTCGGTCGTGGCGCTGATGCTGTGGGTGTACTATTCGGCACAAATMTTCTTCTTCGGCGCCGAGCTGACGCGCCAGTACGCGTTGCAGTTCGGCAGCCTGCGCGGGCGGGATCCGGCGATGGAAAACCGCGCGGGGCCGGGTGCCGCGCACGGCGCCACCCCGCCGGGGGCCGCGAACCGGTAAAATACCGCCCCATTCCCTGTGCCCCGCCCGGGGCCCTCCACCCGATCCTGCCTGTCAGTCACCAGATTCCGTTGCCGTGAGCTCGCTCGTTTCCGAAATTGCGCGTCGTCGCACCTTTGCCATCATCTCCCACCCTGACGCGGGTAAGACCACGCTGACCGAAAAACTGCTGTGGTTCGGCGGCGCCATCCAGGTGGCCGGCGAAGTGCGTGCCCGCAAGGCCGACCGCCACGCCACGTCCGACTGGATGGAACTGGAAAAGCAGCGCGGGATCTCGGTGACCTCGTCGGTCATGCAGTTCCCTTACCGCCGCCGGCCGGACGTCCCCGAGAACATCGTCAACCTGCTGGATACCCCGGGCCACGAGGACTTCTCGGAAGACACCTACCGCACGCTGACCGCCGTCGACTCGGCGGTGATGGTGATCGACTCGGTGAACGGCGTGGAAGCGCAGACCATCAAGCTGCTCAACGTCTGCCGCCTGCGCGACACGCCCATCCTGACCTTCATCAACAAGCTCGACCGCGAAGGCCGTTCGCCGATCGAACTGCTCGATGAAATCGAGGACGTGCTCAAGATCCAGTGCGCGCCGATGACCTGGCCGATCGGCATGGGCAAGGCGTTCCGCGGCGTGTATCACATGATCGAGGACAAGGTGCAGCTGTTCGACCCCAAGGGCGAGAAGGGCACCGCCGCGATCCTGGACGGGCTGGACAACCCCGAACTCGACCGCATCCTGGGCAGCCAGGCGGACGAGTTGCGCGTGGAAATCGAACTKGTACGCGGTGCATCGCATACCTTCGACAGGGAAGCCTTTCTCTCCGGCAAGCAGACCCCGGTCTACTTCGGCTCGGCGATCAACAACTTCGGCGTGCAGTCGATGCTGGACGCGCTGTGCGAGCTGTCGCCCCCGCCGCTGGCCCGCCAGACCGAGAGCCGCGTGGTGGAGCCCGAGGAAGCCAAGTTCACCGGCTTCGTGTTCAAGATCCAGGCGAACATGGACCCGCGCCACCGCGACCGCATCGCCTTCGTGCGCGTCTGCTCGGGCAAGTTCGACCGGGGCATGAAGCTGCTGCACGTCTCGGCCGGCAAGACSGTGGCCATCAACAACGCCATCACCTTCATGGCGCAGGACCGCAACACCACCGAGGAAGCCTACGCGGGCGACATCATCGGCGTGCCGAACCACGGCACGATCCGCCTCGGCGATGTGTTCACCGAGGGCGAGGGACTCAAGTTCACGGGGATTCCGTCATTCGCGCCCGAGTTCTTCCGCCGCGCGCGGCTGAACAACCCGCTCAAGGTCAAGCAGTTGCAGAAGGGGTTGCAGCAGCTGGCCGAAGAGGGCGCGACGCAGATGTTCCGCCCGCTGGCGTCGAACGATCTGGTGCTCGGCGCGGTCGGTATCCTGCAGTTCGATGTGGTGGCGCACCGGCTGGAGCACGAGTACGGGGTCGATGCGATCTTCGAATCGCATGAATGCGCCACGGCGCGCTGGCTGCGTGGCGATGCTGCCGAGATCGAGAAGCTGATCGAGAAGGCCGGCCACAACGTGGCGCTGGACGGCGCCGGTGACCACGTCTACCTGGCACCCAGCATGGTCAACCTGCGCCTGACGCAGGAGCGCTTCCCGAACCTCCAGTTCCTGGAAACGCGCGAGATCGTCTGACCTGGGGAAGTGGGGATCGCGCCGCTGGCTCAATCCCTCTCCCCCGGCCCCTCTCCCGCATGCGGGAGAGGGGAGCAAACCGGCAGCGTTTGAGCTGCCAGCACAATCGCTCAATACGCCAGCGATGCCTGGATGTAGAACGTACGCGGCATGCCCACGTACTTGCCGAAGTTGTTGTCGGTCGAGCGCGTGAAGTAGCGGCGATCGAACACGTTCTTGATCCCCACTGCCAGCTTCAGGTTCTGCGCCGACTTGCCGAAGTCGTAGCCCAGGCGCATGTTCATCAGCGCGTAGCCCGGAATATCGCCCAGCCGGCCATCGGCCGTCTCCGCCGTCTGGTAGGCGGTGGCCGTGGCGGGGTCGCCCGGCGAACGCTGCTTCGACTGCGCGAAGCCATCCAGGTTGAACGCCCAGCGGTTGCGCGCATAGCGCATACCCAGCGTGGCCACGTGGCGCGAGTAGAACGGCAGGTCGCGGCCGGCGAAGTTGCCCTGGTTGTACGTGGCGTCGGTGAACGTGTACGTGGCGTACGCGCTCAGGCCGGCCAGCGTCTTCGACAGCGTGCCGAAGTCATAGCGGATCGACGATTCCACGCCCCGGTGCGTCGTGGCGCCGAGGTTGGTCCACGCGTCCGGCGCGCCGCCCGTGCCGCCGCGCAGTTGCAGTTCGTCGTCGAAGTCGATGTTGAACAGCGTCAGCTCGCCGCCCCAGCCGTTGGTGCTGTTGAAGTGCGTGCCGACCTCGTAGGTCTTGGCCTTCTCCGGCACGAGGCCGTTGGTGGTCGAGGCGATCTGGAAATACTGCAGCGGCCCGAACGACACGCCGGCGTTGGCGAACGCGGTCCAGTTGTCGCTGATGTGGTACAGCACGGCCAGCGACGGCAGCGGCTCGTTCGACGACACATCGGTGCGCACGTTGGTGAAGCGGTCGGTCAGGTCCGAGCGGATGAATTCGTAGCGCAGGCCGGGCGTGATGGTCCAGTTGCCGAAATTGATCGTGTCATCGATATAGACCGCATTGGCCGTGGTGCCGCCCGTGCGCCACTGGTAGACCGGCGCGGCGAGGTCCGGCGCGTTCACCGAGCCGGGCCGATAGAACGCCGTGCGAGTGGCTTGTTCATCACTTGCTTCGCGCAGGTAGCGGTAGCCCACGCTCACTTCGTTGCTGACGCTGCCGGTACGGAAGAGCTGCGAGTAGCGCGGCTCGAAGGCGAACACGTGGTAATTACGCGGCGCCGTGGTCAGGCGGCGTTGCGCGGCCTGTGCGCCCGTGCCCTGCTGCTCGATCGTGCTGCCGCGGAAGCTGTCGGTGTAGTACGTCAGCACCTCGAACTTGCGGTTGGCGTCGTTGTGCGAATACTTGAGCGAGATATCCGAGCGACGGCCCGAGAAATCGTCATACGGGCGATCCGACTGGAACGGATTGGCCGCGTACTGCGCCGAGGTCAGCCCGCCCGGCATGCCGGCGTGGGCTTCGTAATAGTGGAAGGCCGCCGAAATTTCGTCGTTCTTCGAGATCCGGTACGCGCCCTTGAGCATCAGGTCGTCGATATCGACGTAGTCGTTGCTCTCGCGGTAGCCATTGCCGTGCACGCCCGAGTACAGCAGCGCGCCGCCCAGGCCCTGCTCGTTGGTGCCGCCGATGAACGCGGTCGGATTGGCCTTGGCGTTGCCGCCATGGCTGTAGATATCGGTCTCGATCGAGGCATCGGCCGCGAACGTCTTGGGAATCGGGCGCGACACGAAGTTGATGATGCCGCCCACGTTCTGCGGGCCGTAGCGCACCGAGCCGGCGCCACGCACCACGTCGATCGCTTCCAGGTTGCCGAGCGACAGCGGTGCCATCGACAACTGCGGCTGGCCATACGGCGCCACAGCCAGCGGCACCCCGTCCATCAGGATCGTGGAGCGCGGCGAAAGCCGCGAGGTCAGGCCGCGCACGCCCACGTTCAGCGAGATGTCGCTGCCGCCCGTACCGTTGCTGTCCTGGACCTGCACGCCGGGAATGCGGCGSAGCACATCGCGCACATTGTTCGCGCCGGTCTCCTTGATCGCTTCGCGGTCGACGATGGTCCGCGCGCCCGGGTGCTCAAGCACCTTTTCCTCGTTCGGCGCCTCGAGCCAGTTGCCGACCACCGTCACGGCGTTCAGCGTGCTGCCGTTGGCAGGGGCGTTCGGGGTTTCGGCGGATTCGGGAGCGGTTTGTGCCGAGACCGACACAGAGAGGCAGAGCAGGGCGACGCCAGTGGCGGCGACGTTGAGGCGAAATGCGGGCAGCACGATGAGGTCCAGGGAATACTTGCCAAAAGTTGCCCGGATTATAAATACGAATGATTCCCATGACGGCGCAATTTGTCCCCGGTGTGGCGGGAATGCATCAACATTGATACATGGAGAATTCAGCGCCCTCGGGTCGGGTCGGCTAGAATTCTCAGCTTTGTACGATGACCGACGAGCCGCGCGCCCGTTTGCCATCACGTGTGTCATCCGGCGCACATCGCATCCCTTCCTGCCGCCCCCCATGTCCACCGCCACACCTGTGCCGGCCGCCGAGCCGGACACCGTTTTCCGCGACCCCGCCTTCCGACATTTCTGGTTCGCCAGACTCTGCACGACCATCGGCTACCAGATCTTCACGGTGGCGGTGGGCTGGCAGATGTACGACCTCACGCGCGATCCCTTCATGCTCGGCATGGTCGGGCTGGTGCAGTTCCTGCCGTCGATCGTTTTGCTGCTGATGTCCGGCCACGTGGCCGACCGCTTCGACCGCCGGCGGATCGTGCGTACCTGCCAGGCGCTGGAAGCGGTGATTGCCGTGTCGATGGCCGTGGCGAGCTTCTCGGGCGGGATCACGCGCGAGTACATCTTCCTGTTCGTGGCGGCCATCGGCGCCTGTCGCGCGTTCGAGACGCCCACGCTCCAGGCGCTGCTGCCCAGCGTGGTCACGCCGCGCCAGCTGCCGCGCGCGGTGGCGCTGGCCAGTTCCGCCAGCCAGACCGCCATCATCATCGGCCCGGCGCTGGGCGGCTTCGCCTACGTGGCGGGCCCGGGCGTGGTCTATTCCATCAGCGCCGTGCTGTTCGCCATCGCCGCCGTGCTGGTGGCCACGCTCAAGCTGCGCCAGGCCGCGCAGCGGCTGACCACGCCGGTCAGCATCAAGACGCTGTTTGCTGGATTTGCCTATATCCGCAGCCATCAGGTGCTGCTGGGCGCGGTGTCACTGGACCTGTTCGCGGTGCTGCTCGGCGGCGCCACGGCGCTGCTGCCGATCTATGCGCGGGACATCCTCCACACTGGCCCGTGGGGGCTGGGGCTGCTGCGCTCGTCGCCGGCCATCGGCGCGCTGGTCACGGCGCTCTGGCTGGCGCGGAACCCGCTGAACCGGCGCGTGGGCCGCGTGATGTTCGGCGCGGTGGCGCTGTTCGGCGTGGCGACGATGGTCTTCGGCATTTCCAGCTGGCTGCCGCTCTCGATGGGGGCGCTGGTGGTGCTGGGCGCGTCGGACATGATCAGCGTGGTGGTGCGCCAGACGCTGGTGCAGCTCGATACCCCGGACGACATGCGGGGTCGCGTGGGGGCGGTCAACTCGGTGTTTATCGGGGCGTCGAACCAGCTTGGCGAGTTCGAATCGGGCGTCACGGCGGCGCTGCTCGGGCCCGTGGGCGCGGTGCTGCTGGGCGGCGCCGGCACGGTGCTGGTGGTGTTCGCGTGGATGCGGCTGTTCCCGGCGCTGGCCGATCGAGACCGCCTGCACGATCATCCCCACGACCGCCCGGCCCCGGCGCGCTGACCGCTTCCGATCCGGGCAAAGCGTACCCGTTTCTGCGCACACCTTCCCGCCGGGCCCTGTTGCCCGCGCTCTCCATGCAGGGATTACAACGGCTCACGGCCGAAAGTTGTAATCCCTGCACTCCCTCTGCCTTTTCTCCCCCGACTGTGATGTAAGCGGCGCGCCGTGCGGGCCGCCGTGAGCCATTGCGTGGCAACGGCCCACGCAGAAACGGGTACGCTTTGGGATTGCCCGGCGGGCTGGCTGGCACGTCCTTCGCAAGTCGGCCCGGGTTGCACTGAGGAGCGAACGCATGGAATTGCCGTATATCGACGCCGACAAAGTCCAGGCCACCTGGGCCTATCTCACCCAGTTCGCGGTCAGTCAGGGGCTGAACTGCCTCGCCGCGCTGGCCATCCTGCTTGCCGGCTGGTGGCTCTCCGGCCGCGCCGCGCGGGCCGTCAGGCAGGGCCTCCATCACACCCATGTGGACGACACACTGCGGCCGATGCTGGCGAGCGTGGCCCAGTGGGTGGTGCGGGTGCTGACCGTGGTGCTTGTGCTGTCGCAGTTCGGCGTGCAGACCGCGAGCATCATCGCCATGCTCGGCGCCGCCGGCCTGGCCATCGGCCTGGCGCTGCAGGGCACGCTCCAGAACATCGCCGCCGGGATCATGCTGGTGCTGCTGCGCCCGTTCCGCGTCGGCCAGTACATCGACGCCCAGGGTGTGGCCGGCACCGTGCGCGAGACCGGGCTGTTCATGACCGAGCTGACGACTTTCGACGGGGTCTGCCTGCGCGTGCCCAACGGCAAGCTCTGGGGCAGTTCGATCATGAACTACAGCGAGAACGTCACGCGGCGCATGGATATCGAGATCGCCGTGACCTTCGACAGCCCCGTGCAGGCTGGGCTGGATGCCCTCAAGGCCATGCTGGCCAAGGAGCCGCGGCTGCTGGCCGAGCCCAGGCCCGAGGTCATGGTGACGAAGTACACCGACCGGGGCATCGCGCTGAACGCGCGCTACTGGACCTCGAATGACGATTTCTGGAACGTGCAGTTCGGCTTCTTCAGCAAGCTGAAGCCCACGCTGGAAGCCGCCGGCTGCCGGATCGCCGTGCCGGTGCAGGAAGTCCACGTGCCGGAGATGGATGAGGAGGCGCTGGCAGACGGGGCCGACGGCGACGGCAAGGCGGACCGCTACGACGCCCGCCGCACCCCGCCGCGCCGGCCGAACTAGCGCGGCTCCACCCCTTCGTCCGCGAACAGCGAGCACGCGCCGGTCTCGGCCGTGCTCACATGGGCGCGGAAGCCGCCGAACAGGTCGCGCCCCACGCCGTGCCGGTTGCGCGAGAGATCAGGCCGATCGGCCTCGCGCGCCGCCAGGTCGGCATCGGCCAGCTTTACGGTCAGCACGCCGGCTGGCGCGTCCACACGCACGATGTCGCCGGTGCGCACCTTGCCGAGGGCCCCGCCCAGCAGCGCCTCCGGGCAGACGTGGATGGCCGCCGGCACCTTGCCCGACGCCCCCGACATCCGCCCATCCGTCACCAGCGCCACGTGGAAGCCACGGTCCTGCAGCAGCGTCAGCGTAGGCGTGAGCTTGTGCAGTTCGGGCATGCCGCACGACGCCGGCCCCTGCCACGGCAGCACCGCCACGAAATCGCGCTCGAGTTCGCCGCGCTTGAAGGCGTCCAGCAGGTCATCCTGCCGTTCGAAGACGATGGCCGGCGCCTCCACCACCTGATGTTCGGGTTTCACGGCGGATGTCTTGATAACACATCGCCCGAGATTGCCGTCGAGCAGCTTGATCCCGCCATCGGGCGCGAACGGCTGGTCGGGCAGGCGCACGATGGTGTCGTCGAGCGAGGCCGTGGGACCGTCGATCCAGGTCAGCTTGCCGTCGCGCAGCACCGGCTCGCGCGTGTAGTCGGCCAGCCCCTTGCCGGCGATGGTGGTCACGTCGTCGTGCAGCAGCCCCAGCGTCAGCAGGCCGCGAATCACCACTGCCAGCCCGCCGGCCGCCTGGAACTGGTTCACATCGGCCTTGCCGTTCGGGTAGACGCGCGCCAGCAGCGGCACCACGGCGGAGAGTTCATCGAAGTCGTCCCAGGTCAGCTGGATGCCAGCCACGCGCGCCATGGCGATCAGGTGCAGCGTGTGATTGGTGGACCCGCCCGTGGCCACCAGCCCGACGATGCCGTTGACGAATGCGCGTTCGTCGAGCACATCGGCCACCGGGGTGTAGCGCTCGCCGCCATGCACCAGCGTCAGCGCGTGGGTGGCCGCATGGCGCGTCAGCGCCTCGCGCAGCGGCGTGCCGGGGTTGATGAAGGCGGTGCCCGGCAGGTGCAGGCCCATGATCTCCATCAGCATCTGGTTCGAGTTGGCGGTGCCGTAGAAGGTGCAGGTGCCCGGGCCGTGGTAGGACCGGGTCTCGGCTTCCAGCAGCTCCACGCGCCCGATCTTGCCTTCCGCGTAGAGCTGGCGGATGTGCGCCTTCTCCTCGTTGCCGATGCCGGTGGTCATCGGCCCGCCCGGCACGAACACGGCCGGCAGGTGGCCGAAGGACAGCGCGCCCATCACCAGGCCGGGCACGATCTTGTCGCAGACGCCCAGGTACAGCACGCCGTCGAACATCTGGTGGGACAGCGCCACGGCGGTGGCCATGGCGATCACGTCGCGCGAGAACAGCGACAGGTCCATGCCGTCCTGGCCCTGCGTCACGCCATCGCACATGGCCGGGGTGCCCCCGGCGAACTGCGCCGTGCCGCCGGCGGCCAGCGCGGCCTCCTTGATCCAGCGCGGGAACGCTTCCAGCGGCTGGTGGGCGGACAGCATGTCGTTATAGGCCGAGACGATGGCCAGGTTGGGGCGCTCCTGCGCCTTGAGGCGGATCTTGGCGTCGTCCGGCATGGCGGCCACGCCGTGGGCGAGGTTGGTGCAGGACAGGTTGGCGCGCTCGACCTTCTGCCCGGCCATGGCGCGGGTGCGGTCGAGGTAAGCCTGGCGCGTGGCGTGGCTGCGGGTCACGATGCGGGCCGTAACCCGCTCCAGGACAGGGTGGCGTGGCATGGAGTGTTCTCCTGTGAGGCGTGGGGCGCTTCGTGCGGCGCTCCATCAGCGTAGTCCAAATCGGCCGGATGCGCCCCGGGGCGGCTGGGGCGCGAAGTGAGCGGATACAGGTCGGATCGCTCACACGCCCGGATGTTCCGCGCCGGCCTGTGACAACGGTGTGAACCCCGGTGCGACCCCCGTGTGCCGTCCGCGACGCTACGCAGAAACGGGTACGCTCGGGGTCCGCCCGCCGGCCGAATCCGCCCCGCCCACTGCCCAATCCCGGGCGAGTGACGTAACATGGCCGGAACTTATCCGCCCCTCGCCGGCACTCAGTAGAGGCCGGGGCGCCCACTTCCCCCCGCAAGGAGCCCAGGGTGAGCATGCCCGATTTCGACATGGTGCTGTTCGGCGGCACCGGTGACCTGGCGCGGCGCAAGCTGCTGCCGGCCCTCTTCGACGCCCACCGCTGCGGCGTGCTGCATCCGTCCGCGCGCATCCTCGCCACGGGCAGCCACGCCCAGACCACCGAGCAGTACATCGCCACGCTGGAAGACACCGTGCGGCCCGCGCTGGAGCACGCGCCGCCCGACGCCTGGGCCTCGTTCCTGCAACGCATCTGCTACGTCCAGGCCGACGCGCGCGAGCCCGCCCACTTCGACGCCCTCGCCGAGAAGGTGCTGGCCCGCAAGCCCGAGGTGGTGGTCTGCTACCTGGCCACTGCCCCCCATATCTTCGTGCCGATCTGCGAGCAGCTGGGCCGCACCGGCCTGAACACGCCCAACGTGCGCGTGGTGCTGGAGAAGCCGCTGGGGCACGACCTGGACTCGTCCGAGGCCATCAATTCCTCCGTGGCGAAGTATTTCGCCGAAGACCAGATCTATCGGATCGACCATTACCTGGGCAAGGAATCGGTCCAGAACCTGATGGCGATCCGCTTCGGCAACGCGCTGTTCGAGCCGCTGTGGCGCCGCGAATGGGTGCAGGACGTGCAGATCACCATCGCCGAGGAACTGGGCGTGGAGTCGCGCGGCGACTTCTACGACCGCACCGGCGCACTGCGCGACATGGTGCAGAACCACCTGCTGCAACTGCTGTGCATGGTGGCGATGGAGCCGCCGGCGAGCCTGTCGGAAGACGCCATCCGCGACGAGAAGATCAAGATCCTCAAGGCGCTGCGGCCGATCCAGCCGCAGGACGTGGCCGAGAAGACCGTGCGCGGCCAGTACCGCGCCGGTGCGGTCGGCGGCAAGCCGGTGCCGGGCTATATCGACGAGCCGGGCATCGCCCCGGACAGCCGCACCGAGACCTTCGTCGCCATCAAGGCCGAGATTGCCAACTGGCGATGGGAGGGCGTGCCGTTCTACCTGCGCACCGGCAAGCGCATGCAGTCACGCGTGGCCGAGATCGTGATCCACTTCCGCGATGTGCCGCACGCCATCTTCCCCAAGCCGCTGACGCTGTCGCCGCAGAACCGGCTGGTGATCCAGCTCCAGCCCGAGGAAAGCATCAAGCTGTATTTCCTGGTCAAGCAGCCGGGCGATACCCTCGAACTGACCCCCACCTCGCTCGACCTGGACTTCGCCAACTCSTTCAAGGTGCGCCGCGCCGGSGCCTACGARCGSCTGCTGCTGGACGTGATCCGCGGCCGGCTGGGCCTGTTCGTGCGTCGTGACGAGCAGGTGCAGGCGTGGCGCTGGGTGGAGCCGATCATCGACACCTGGGCCGACAGCACCGTGCCGCCCAAGTCGTATACCGCCGGCACCTGGGGGCCTGCGGCGTCGTCGGCGCTGATGTCGCGCGACAAAGCGCTCTGGCACGAGGAAGTCTGACCCACCGCCTGTCTATATATAAAAGGGACCGATCATGCGCCAGTACGAACATGCCTCCGTGATGGATCAGGCCGAATCGCTGGCCCTCTCGATCGGCCATGCGCTGGATCTGGTGATCCAGGCCAAAGGCTGGGCGGTGCTGGCGGTGTCCGGCGGGCGCTCGCCGGTGCCGATGTTCGAGCGATTGCGCTATCGGCCCATCCGCTGGGACGCCGTGACCGTGACGCTGGTGGATGAGCGCGCGGTGCCGCCCGACCATCCCGACAGCAACGGCGCGCTGGTGCGCCACAACCTGCTGCGCGAGGCCGCGGGCGTGGCGGCCTGGGTGCCGCTGGTGGAGGATGCCGCCGAGGCGTCTCAGCCGGAGCGCGCCGTGGCGCGGCTCAACGAACGCTTCCAGCAGCCGGACGTGGTGGTGCTGGGCATGGGCGAGGATGGGCACACGGCGTCGCTGTTCCCGGAGGCGCCCGAGCTGCAGACCGCGCTGTCCGAGCCAAAGCCCGGTTTCCTCGTCACCCATCCGACCAGCGCGAACCACGCCCGCGTGACGCTGAACCTCGCCGCGCTGCTGGCCGCCGAACGCACCTTCCTGGCCATCACGGGCGAGAAGAAGGCCGAGGTGCTGGCCCGCGCGCTCCAGGCGCCCACGCCGGCGCTGCCGGTGAGCCTGGTGCTGGCGCGGCACCGCCATGGCGTGGATGTGTTCCGCACCTGATCGCCCGCCAACGTTCGTTTTCGACAAAGGGTCCCGATGCCTCCTCCTGATTCGCAAGCCGACTCGTTTCCCCGCCTGCTGGCCGACGTGGGCGGCACCAACGTGCGGATGGCGCTGGAGACGGCGCCGCTGCGAATTGGTGCGGTCACCGCGCTGAAGGTGGCGGATTTTCCGTCGCTCGAAGCCGCCATGCAGCAGTACCTGCGCGGCCTGCACGACCTGCCGCGCCCGCGCCATGCGGCCATCGGTCTGGCCAATCCGGTGACCGGCGACCACGTCAAGCTGACCAACCACAACTGGGCGTTCTCGATCGACGCCACRCGCCGCGCACTCAACTTCGACACGCTGGTCGCCATCAACGATTTCACCGCGCTGGCGCTGGGGCTACCCTACTTGCCCGCCGAGGACCTCGCGCTGGTGCGCGACGGCACGGCGGTGCCCACGGCGCCGCGCGCGCTGCTGGGGCCGGGCACGGGGCTGGGCGTCTCGGGACTGGTCCCCGCGCCCGGCGGCGGCGCGGTGGCGCTGGCCGGCGAGGGCGGCCATATCGAAATCATTCCGGACACCGACGACGAGTGGAYCGCCTGGCGCTACGCCCATCAGCATCTGGGCCGGGTCTCGGCGGAGCGGATGCTGTCGGGCATGGGCCTGTCCCAGATCCATGCCGCGCTGGTCGCAGAAACGGGTACGCCCCTGGCCCAGCCACTGACGCCGGCCGAGGTCACGGATGGTGCGATCAAGACCGGCGACCCGCTGTGCCAGCGCGCCTTCGCGGCGTTCTGCGGCCTGCTCGGCTCGGTGGCGGGCGATGTCGCGCTGGTGCTCGGTGCGCGCGGCGGGGTCTACCTCGGCGGCGGTATCGTGCCGCGTTTCGTCGATGCCTTCCGGGCCTCGCCGTTCGCCGCGCGCTTCGCCGCCAAGGGTCGCATGGGCGCCTATCTGGCCGACATCCCGGTCTACGTGATCACGGCCGCCTACCCGGCGCTGCCCGGGCTGGCGCGCGCGCTGGCAGACCGCCTGGAGGGCGACATGCGCCATGCCGGCGCCGCCCACCCCTGACTGATTGATCCCGATATGCGTGTACTGCTGGTGGAAGATGACGCCATGATTGGCGAAAGCGTGAAGGTGGCGCTGCGCCAGGAGGGCTTTACCGTCGATTGGGTGCGCGATGGCGATGCCGGCCTCGACGCCGCGTCTGACCAGCACGGCCCCCGCGCCGACGGCGGCTACGACCTCGTGCTACTCGACCTCGGCCTGCCGCGCCGCTCGGGCCTGGACGTGCTCAAGACGCTGCGCGCCCGCAACGTGCGCACACCGGTGCTGATCCTGACCGCCCGCGACGCCGTGGCGGACCGCGTGGCCGGCCTCAACGCCGGCGCGGACGACTACCTCGTCAAGCCCTTCGACCTCCAGGAACTGGCCGCGCGCATGCACGCGCTGGCGCGCCGGGCTGAGGGCCGTGCCGAGCCGCTGCTGCGCTATGGCGACATCGTGCTCAACCCCGCCACGCGCGAGGCCACGCAGGCCGGCACGGCGGTGCGGCTGTCCGCGCGCGAGTTCGCGCTGCTCTCCGCGCTGATGGCGCGCCCCGGGCAGGTCTGGTCGGTGGCGCAACTGCAGGAGCGCCTCTACGGCTGGGACGACGAGGTGGGCAGCAACACGGTCGAGGTYTATATCCACGCGCTGCGCCGCAAGTTCGGCGCCGCCCTGATCCGCAATATYCGTGGCGTGGGCTACATGGTGCCGAAGCAAGACGGCGCCGACGAGGAGCATCCGTCCTGATGCGCTCGATCCAACGTACGTTGTTGTGGTGGCTGGCCGCCGGGCTGGCGGCGGGCATCGCCGTGGCCACCGGGCTGATCTACGCGCAGGCCCGGCAGGAGGCCAACGCGCTGTTCGACTACCAGATGAAGCAGGTGGCGGCGGCGTTGCCGAGCCAGTTCCCGAGCCCGATGGCGCCGCCGTTCGACGGCGGCAATGGCAGCGGCGCCAGCGCGGACCTGCTCCATGCGGACGAGGACGTGGTCATCCACATCTGGGACGGCACGGGCCGCAGTCTCTACCTGTCTCACTCCCACCCGGTGCTCCCGCCACGCGCGGAACTCGGCTTCTCCAGCGTGCTGACGGATTCCGGCGAATGGCGCATCTACAGCGTGCAGCTGGGCCCGACCGTGGTCCAGATCGCCCAGCCGATGAGCGCGCGCCGCACGCTGGCCGCGCATATGGCGCTGCGCACGGTCGCCCCGCTGTTGCTGCTGCTGCCGCTGCTGGCGTGGTTGATCTGGATGGCGGTGGGACGGGGTTTGCGCCCGCTGCGCGAGATTGCCACCGAGGTGCGCGCGCGCGACGCCAACACGCTGGCGCCGCTGGCCTTGCGCCAGATGCCGGACGAAATCGCCCCGCTTTCCGACGCGCTGAACCAGTTGCTGGCGCGGCTGGCGCAGGCCATCGACACCCAGCGCGCCTTCGTGGCCGACGCTGCCCACGCGCTGCGCACGCCGCTGGCGGCGCTGCAATTGCAGGCGCAACTGGTGGAGCGCGCCGACAGCGCGCCGGCCCGGCAGGAAGCCGTGTCGCAGCTGCGGCAGGGGCTGGAGCGGCTGACGCACCTCGTCGCGCAGTTGCTGACGCTGGCGCGGCAGGAGCCCGGCGCCGCRCCGCCGCCGCATGAGCCGGTGGACCTGCGCGCGCTGGCTGCGGGGGTGATCGCGGAAATGTCCCAGGCGGCCATCGACCGSGATATCGAYCTGGGGCTGGAGGCCGATGATGCCGAAGGTGCCATGGTGCGGGGCGATGCAGACGCGCTGCGCATCCTGCTGACCAATCTCATCGACAACGCCCTGCACTACATTCCGGCCGGCGGGCGGATCGATGTGCGGGTGGCGMGGTTGTCTGATGGCGGCGTGGAACTGCAGGTCAGCGACAACGGCCCGGGCATTCCCGCCGACGAACGCGCGCGCGTGTTCGACCGTTTCTACCGCGTACCGGAGGCGCCCACGGGCGGCAGCGGGCTGGGGCTGGCCATCGTGGCCGAGATCGTCCAGTCGCACGGCGCCCGCGTGGCGCTGGAAGACGCCGCGCCGGGGCTGCGCGTGCGCGTGACTTTCCCCGTCGCGGCCTGAGCCTGTCGGTGCTTAGCCGACCGGCGCGAACAGCGGCTCGCCCGCGAAGTGCCGGCGCGCGTTCTCCAGGAACTGGCTGACCGACGCCAGCACCGCTTCCGGCGACCAGCCGGCCATGTGCGGGGTCAGCACCACGTTCGGGCAATCGAACAATTCCTTGGGCGGCAGCGGCTCGCTCTCATAGACATCGAGCCCGGCGCCGCCCAGCTCGCCGGCGCGCAAGGCATCGGCCAGCGCCGCCGTGTTCACCACGCTGCCCCGCGCGATATTGACGAGGTAGCCGTGCGGCCCCAGCGCGCGCAGCACCGGCGTATCGACCAGATGCCGCGTCTCCGCGCCGCCCGGCGTGGCGATGATCAGATAGTCGGCCCACTCGGCCAGCGCGCCCACATCGGCAAAGTACGAGAACGACACGTCCTCGCGCGCCCGGCGGTTGTGATAGCCGATCTCGAGGTCGAAGCCCTGGCCGCGCTGGGCAATGCGCCGCCCGATGGTGCCGAGGCCGATGATGCCGAGCCGCTTGCCCGAGAAGTTCGGCGGCAGCGGCAGCGTGTTGCGCCAGATGCCGTCGCGCGTGGCGTGGTCCAGCGCCGGCACGCGGCGCACGGTGGCCAGCAGCAGCGCCATGGCGTGATCGGCCACGCAGCTGTCGTTGGTGCCCGCGCCGTTGCCTACGGCAATCCCGCGCGCCCGGCAGGCGGCCAGGTCGATGTTCTCGTAGCCGGCGCCCAGCGCGCACACCACCTCCACAGCCGGCATGGCCGCGATCTCGGCAGCAGTCAGGCCGACCGTGCCATTGGTCAACACGGCGCGGAACGTCTTGCCGTGCGCCGCCACCTCCGCCGCCCGGCCCTCGGCCGTGGGCGCGTAGCGGACGTCGTACTGGGCGGAGACGAGTTCAAGATGAGCGGGTTCGAGCTGGATCAGGACAAGCAGGGCGGGCTTCATGACGTAACGGCGAGGGAAGTGAATGGAGGATGCCGGCGGACCGACGCGACATTCTATGCCCGACGCCGGATCAATGCTTGACCACGCAAGGGTCGGGGCGCGCAGAAATGGGTACGGTTTGGGGGCGGGGGAGGCGGAAGGCGGCGGAAACGCCTGCGCAGAAACGGGTACGCTTTGGCCCCATCCGGGCCGGATCAGGCGACCGCGAGATCGGCGTCGAGTACCTTCTGGGCCAGGGTTTCCGCACGCCGCAGGAACTGCGCGGCCAGCGCGGGATTGGCGATCTGGCTCGCCACGCCCGCATCGACGAATCGCGTCATTTCCGCGTGGAACGCCTTGGCCGTCTCGGGTTGGGACAGGAGCGCCAGCCGCTCGCGCAGACGGTCTTTGTACGACGGCACGGTCCAGCCATAGTCGATCAGCTTCCTGCCGATCAGCGCCATGTCAGGCGTGAGCTGGCGGTCCGTCAGGAACTTGATGTCCCAGACGTCGCGCGCCTTGATGTAGGGGCGGGCGCCCAGTGCCACCATCTTGTCGGCAAGGATTTCGCGCGGCGTCTCCGCCGTGACGATCATCTGGCGGAGGGGTTCCGGCAAGTGCGGATAGTTGGCGCTGACCGCGACCAGATCGGGATCGTGCGCCGGCACATTGGCAACCTCGATATGGATGACCTGACCCTGCGGCACGCTGCGGTCGGCCTGTGGCATCTGCACGCGTGCGCTCCAGCGCGCGACGTGAACGTCCGACGGGGCCGCATCCTTCGCGGGCGTGCGGATCTCCACCTCCAGGCCGTAGGCATTGGCAATTTCCCGTCGGAGCAGGGCCTCGAACGGCGCCATGACAGTAGGATCGAATGCGCGTCCGGCAACGAAGTCCAGGTCCTCGGAATAGCGCGTGCCCTGATAGCAGAGCCGCAACGCGGTGCCGCCCTGGAAGGTCAGCGCGGCGGCCGCGCCGCTCTGCAGCAGGGCGTAGAGGATTTCGTAGTGGAGGATTTCCTTGGCGATCGTGCCCGCCGGCACGCGCCGCTCGGTGGCGTATCGGCCGGCCAGTGCCAGGAGATCAGTACGGGTGCGAAATGGCATGGTCCGAATGGGGAGACTGCGAGGGAATCTGCACGAGATCGACATTGCGCCCGGCGCGGCGCAGGTCCTTCAGCGCGCGTTCGGGCTTGGCGACATACATTTTGCGCCGTGCATCGAAGACGAGATCGTCGCGCAGGGTGTCGATGTGCCGCGCCGTATGGGTGAATTCGAGCGTCCCGTACGGCGTGTGGAACGTCTGGCTGCGGCCTGTCGTCATCAGCGTCAGCYGCGAAGGGAGTTGCGACAGCCATCCCGCCTCGGATAACGCCGATTCGAGGCTCAGGTAGTTAAGGTCCCACGGGCGCAGGAACGCCGGCAGGGCGCTGAGCACGTCGGGCGGCAGGGAGCGTGCCCGCGGATTGATATAGAGCCCACGGGCGATCCGCTCGATCATCCCGGTGCGCTGGTGACGGGACAGCGACTTGTTGAGCGTGTCGCCGGACTCCCCAAAAAGCTGGCTGAGGACGGGAAGCGAAAAGCTCCAGATGCCGGCGCGATCCCAATRCTCCAGGGTGGCCAACAAGGCACTGARGATCATTATCTCTACGATAAATGGACAGATTTGGTCATTATATGTGCAGATCCTGCGGGTGCCCAGCTTATCTATACAGTAACAGGACATAAATAGGCGGTTTTCGTATAGATACCATGCCTTCACCGCACGGTGGCGTCCGCGCCACTATGCTTGGGAGCATTCACGTCCGGAATCTCATGTCCACCCTCCTCACCACTCCCCGCTGGCGCTGGCTGCCCGCCCCTGATACCTGGCAATACCACGCCCTGCTTGGCGCGGCGGGGATGCTGGTGCTTGGGCCGCTCGGCTGCGTGGCGGCGGCCTATATGAACTTCTCGCTCGGGTTCTTTATTGGCGGGCAGGTGCTGGCCGGCATTCTGGGTTCGGCGGTGACGGCGGGCTATGGCGCGGCGGGGCGGCATGGGGCGAACTACATCCAGACGGCGGCGGCGTCCGTGGCCGGGATGGGCGGGATGGTCGTGGTGATCCAGGCGATGGGCTGGATGGGCATGGATGCGCCGCCGCTCTGGCACCTGATCGGCTACATGCTGTGCATCGGCATGTATGGCGTGGGTGTGGGCATGCTCTACACGCCCTTGCTGGTGGACCGCATGCAGCTGACGTTCCCGTCCGGGCTGGCCGTGGCCAACATCCTGCGCGCGTTGACCGATCCGGTGCTGCTGCGGCGCTCGGTGGCGCGGCTGGGTGGCGGCATCGCGCTTGGGGCGGTGGCCGGGGTGGGGGTCACGCGCGTGGCGTGGCTGGGCGCCATCGACCTGTCCGCGTCCACCTTCGGCGCCGGGATGATCGTCGGCGCGCGCATCGGTATCGCGGCGCTGGTCGGGGGGCTGGCGGGATGGGCGCTGACGCCGTATTTCGTGTCGATTGGCTGGCTGGCGCCGGGCGACCCCTATCGCAAGATCACCTTCCTGATCGCGCTGGGCATGATCATGGGCGCGGCGCTGATCGATGTGTCGATGCTGCTCGTGCGGGCCTGGCGGGAGCGGCAGCCGGCCAACCCGGCGCCGGCCCCCGCCTCCCAACAACGCGGCCTGCCGATGCGCTGGATCTGGCTCTGGGTGGTGGTCTGGGGCGCGGCGGTGGTGGCGGCCGGCGCGGTGTGGTTCGGCCAGCCGGTGGGCTACCAGCTGATGGCCGTGGCGCTGGTGCTGGTGTTCGCGCTGGTCAACGGCATCTCGGTCGGCATGGTGGACTCCAATCCGATCTCGTCGGCCTTCGTGCTCACGGTGATCCTGATGGCCGCCGTGGGGCTGCGCGAGCCCCATATCGGCCTGATCGCCGCGACCGTGCTGCTCGTCTCCACGGCCGAGGCGTGCGACATGCAGCAGGACCGCTCCACCGGCTGGCGGCTCGGCACCAACCGGATGACGCAGTTCGGCTATCAGGTGGCCGGCATCGTCGTGGGCGCGGTGCTGGCGGTGCTGCTGGCGCGGCTGTTCATGCAGGCGTATCCGGTGCTGCGGCTCGACCAGACCCTGCTGCCGGCCGATCAGCAGCCGGCGCGCTGGACCTCSGCGATGACCTACAAGATCGTCGGCGCGCTGCGCAGCATGACCGAGGACCGGCCCTACCAGCGGCTGGCGGTGTGGATCGGGGTGGGTATCGGCCTGGTGACCGAGGTCGCGCGCAAGACGATCCGCGCATCGGCCCGCTACCGGCGCTTCGCGCAGTCCGGCGGCACCGGCAAGACCGTCGATTTCCTGCTCGATGCAGCCGTGTTGCCGTCGCCGTACGCGTCGTCGTTCGGGGGCTTCGTGAACCTGCCGGCCGCTGCGTGGATGGCCGCGGGCGGGGTGCTGGCCAGCGTGGTGAATAGTGTGGCGAACAGCGTGGCGAAAAACCGCTCGGCGCCCGCCGGCGATGCCGCGCTGCCCGAGGACATGAGCACGACCTCGCTGGTGGGCGGCGGGCTGATCGCCGGCGATGCCTTGGCGGCGCTGGCGCTGGGCGTGGCAGGGTTGGTGGCGGTCGTGGGCTGACCGCCTTCCAGCCGGGCGCTCACACCTCCTTCGTCATCCCCTTGAAGTCGATCCACTGGCCGAACTGTTCCTCGGTGACGTGGCCGGAGGCGATGGCGGCCTCGCGCAGGGACAGGTTTTTCTTCACGGCCAGCTTGGCGATTTCGGCGGCYTTGTCGTAGCCGATATGCGGGTTCAGCGCGGTCACGGACATCAGGGAGCGTTCGAGCAGTTCCTGGATGCGCGCGCGGTCGGGCTCCACGCCTTCCACCATGTGTTCGGCGAAGCTCGACGCTGCGTCGGCCAGCAGTACCACAGACTGCAACAGGCTATAGACGATCACCGGCTTGTAGGCGTTGAGTTCGAGCGTGCCGAGGCTGTTGGCCAGCGTCACCGTCGTATGGTTGCCGATGATGCGGCAGCAGACCATGGCGAGGGCTTCGGCCTGGGTCGGGTTGACCTTGCCGGGCATGATCGACGAACCGGGTTCGTTGGCCGGCAGTTGCAGTTCGGCAAACCCGGCGCGCGGGCCTGAGCCGAGCAGCATGAAGTCCCGCGCGATCTTCAGGAACGACGACGCCGTGGTGTTCAGCGCGCCCGACAGATCGACCAGCGCGTCATGGGCGGCCTGGAGCGCGAAGCGGTTCGCCGCGGGCTCGAACGGCAGGCCGGTGTAGCCGGCCAGCGAGCGGGCAAACGCGGCGGCGAATCCCGGGGGCGCGTTCAGGCCGGTGCCGACGGCSGTGCCGCCCTGYGCCACCGGCATCGCGCGCAGCATGGCCTGTTGCAGGCGCGATTGCGCGTCCGCCACCTGCGTCATGTAGCCGGAAAATTCCTGGCCGAGGGTCAGCGGCACCGCGTCCTGCAGGTGCGTGCGGCCCACCTTCACGATGTCGGCAAACGCTTCCACCTTCTTTGCGAAGGTTTGTTGCAGTTTTTCGAGCGAGGGGAGCAGGGTCTGCTGGATAGCGCGCGTGGCGGCGATGTGCATCGCCGTGGGAAAGCTGTCGTTGGACGACTGGCTCGCGTTGACGTGGTCGTTCGGGTGAACCGGCTTCTTGCTGCCGACCTCGCCGCCCAGCAGCTGGATGGCGCGGTTGGAGATCACCTCGTTGAGGTTCATGTTGGTCTGCGTGCCCGAGCCGGTCTGCCAGACCGAGAGCGGGAACTCGGCCGGCCACTTGCCGGCGATGACTTCCTCGGCGGCCTGCTCGATGGCTTCGGCAATCTCGGGCTTCAGCACGCCCAGGTCGCGATTCGCACGGGCCGCGCAGAGCTTGAGCACGGCGAACGCCTCGATCAGCGCCGGGGGCATCTTCTCAGTGCCGATGCGGAAATTCTGGCGGGAGCGCTCGGTCTGGGCGCCCCAGAGATGATCGGCCGGCACGGCCACATCCCCGAGGCTGTCTTTTTCGAGGCGGGTGGCTGACGAGGGGTTTGCGGGCTTGGCGGACATGGACGGACTCCTTGAGGGAAGGCTGCAGGATCAGGCAGGACTGCTAGCATAGCCTTCCCGCGTCACATTCGCGCTGAAGCCCCTTTCGCCGTCAGGCGGTTAGATTGCCGTGGAGATTGCTGTCGATGCCGGCGGGTCAGGCGGTCATCTTGAGGCACATTTCCATGCAGGCCTGGCACGCCGCGGCGCATTCCTGGCAGTGCCAATGGTCATGTCGTTCACATTCTTCCTTGCACCATTTACACACTTCGGCGCAGTCTTCACAGACGAGGGGAGCAAATTCGCTATTGCGCAGCATGTAGGAGGCGGCGAGGGTGCAGATGCCGGCGCAGTCCATGTCCAGGGCGATGCAGCGGGTCATCTTCCGGGCGTCTTGCTCCTCGAGGCAGGCGGCCGCGCACTTCAGGCTGGCGGCCGCACAGGCATTGCAGGCGGCGATACAGTCGGCATACCGGTCAAAATTCTCTCGCACTGTGGGTCGAATCATCGGGTGTCCTCCTTGGGGGTGGGTGGTCGACAACCAGCAACCGTTATCCACAATAGCAGGCGCCTCGGCGTCCTGCCGCAATGTGGCGTGGTCTACAATGGCCGCCTCAGGTTCGGCGCCGTCAGCGTTGGATAGTTCCGGTCCATCGATTTGAATGGCCGGAGAAGCGTGAAGAAGTTGCAAATTGGCAGCGATAAGCTGCGAGAAAGGACGGCATCATGGGTGAAGCAAAACGGCGGGGCACGCCCGAGGAACGGGCGCAGCAGGCGCAGGCACGAATCGACGCCCTGCGGCCCGCACAACTGGTCTGCGGCGCGTGCAAGACCTCGTTCACCAATTTCGATGCGATTCCGGCCCCCGGCCTGCGCGGCATCGACGCCGTATTCGGCGGCGAGTGCCCGAGCTGCGGCAACGATGTAGTCGTATTCAAGGGCGAACCCCAGGCGGTGGCCGAGGCCATGCTGGCCTACGAGCGGATGATGGGCGAGAGCGCGCGGCTGGGCTACCAGTCGGCCGATGGCCGGCACGTGCCGTTCGACGAAGCCGCGCCGCAGGCATCGGACGCGTCCGACGACTCGACCAAGCACTGAGCCCCCGGGCGGGTGGCGCTTTCAGCGCCGAAAGTCCGCCGGTGATGCCCCTTCAGGGCGTCAGGCTTCCAGCGCCATCAGCTCCGCCGGGCCAATCTCGTAGCGGCCCCGGCCGAGCGCCTTGGCGCGGTAGAGCAGCGCGTCCGCCATGCGCTTGAGCGTCTCGTCCGTCATCGGGCTGCCGCGATAGAGCGCCACGCCGATGCTGACGTCCACATCGGCCATCATGCCGTCGAAGTAAAAGCGCTGGCCGATGGAGTCCAGGATGGACTCGGCAATGCGCTGGGCCGTGGCGGGCGAGGGGATGTCTTCCAGGATGACCGCGAATTCATCGCCGCCCAGCCGTGCGACGTGGTCCTGGTCGCGCACGCAGCGGCGCACGCGCAGGGCGAACGACTGCAGCAGCATGTCGCCCGTGGCATGGCCGTGCGCGTCGTTCACCGCCTTGAAGCGGTCCATGTCGAGGAACAGCAGCGCTATCAGACTATTCTCATCACGGCTGCGCGCCATGGCCGCGTGGAGCTGGCTCTCGAAGGCGCTCCGGTTCTCGAGCTGCGTCAGGTGATCGGTTTGGGAGATCCGCGCCAGCCGCTGGTGCTCCAGCTTGCGCTGGGTGATGTCCTGCACGTGGATGTGCACCCCCACCACCTGCTTGCCGTCCTCGCTCCAYTCGGGGCGGTAGCTCATTTCCATCCAGTGCGGCTGCGGCGTGCGGTATTCGCTCTCGAACGTGATCACCGCGCCCGCCAGCGCCTGTTGCAGGAAGGGGCGCGCCAGCGCGTAGCGCTCCTCGCCCAGCAGCTCCCGCACAGTCTTGCCCCGGATCGCCTCCACCGGCATGCCGAATGCCTGCTCGTAGGCGATGTTGTTGAAGACGTAGCGCTCGTCGTTGTCGACAAAGGCCAGCAGCGAAGGCAGGTTGTCCGTGACCGCGCGCAGCCGGCGCTCGCTGCGCGCCAGTTGCTGGCCGCGCTGGCGCACATCGCGCATCAGGCGGATGAACGCGCGCGTTACGTCGCCGATTTCATCGCGCTGGGGGCGGCGSGGCAGGCGCTCGAAGGCGTCGGCGTCGTCGGCGCTGGCCTGCACCACCTGATGCAGCCGCGACAGCGGCATGAGCAGCCGCCGCACCGCCAGCCAGATCGCCAGCGCCACGCCGCCCAGCACCAGCCCCGCCATCATCAGGAAGCGTCGCTGCATCTGGCGCAAGGGCGCGTAGGCCTCGCGCGCGGGCAGCACGGCGATCAACTCCCAGCCCGTGGTGGACATCAGGTAGCGCGCGATCACGGGCCGTTCCGGCATCAGGAATTCGAACGTCGCAGTCTGGTCCGTCTCGCCGCAGGTGTCGCCCACGGCGCGGGCCGGCTGGCGGGCCTGGCGGGTGTCCGGATGCTGCACGTAGACCGGCTTGGCACCCGCTGACACCAGACAGTAGAACCCGGTGCTACCCAGCCGGCTACGCGCGATCTCGACCAGGAAGTTCGAGCGCGACAGATCGAGCCAGCCGCCCACCAGGCCGAGGAACTGCTTCGACGCCGAGACCACCGGCATCGCCACCAGCACGCCAATCGTGCCATCGACGCGCGCGTGGATCGGCGCGGCCACCACCGGGTTCAGCGTGCGCACCGCCTCGCGGAAGTAGTCGCGGTCGGACACCTCGATCGGCGGGCCGGAGGATGTCAGCACGCTGCCCGTGGCATCGGTCACCACCACCGAATTGAACGCCGCCGGCACCGGGATGGTCTTGCCGATGACGTCGAGCAGGTCGGCGCGCACGTCCTCCCGAGCCCGGCCGTGTGCGCCCTCCAGCACCGCGCCGATCTGCGGTGCCATATGGGCCAGCATCACGATGCGGTCGTCCATGGCCGTGTCGAGCTGGTCGGCAGAAAGCTTGACGATGGAGTCCTGCTGGTTCTGGAGGGCGTCCTCCAGGTCCCGGTGCGCGTAATAGAGCGAGCCGAGTACGATGCCCGTCCCCAGCACGGCGGCGAGCACCGTGGTGATCAGCGCGATGCGCGCCTTCAGGGAGGGTTGGATGCGGGGCATGCTGACAAACGCGGGCAATACGGAGGGCGAGGGCGCGCGGGAGTGGAAAACAATGCTGCTCACGCACTTCCCGTGCCTGATTCCGGGGGTGCGGCAGCGGGGGGAACCTATCACGCATCACCCGTTTGAGTCAGCCGGGGGAAACGGCGTTGACAACGGCCGCGCATTTCTGCTGGCGGCCCGCGCATGTGTGTGCGGAAGCACTGTGCGCCGTTGGGCCGGCACGGTATAGTGCGGCCGGCGTGTCGAAATTGCCCCCCAAACGAGGGGGGGGGCGGCGCCATTTTCCACCGTCTTTTATCCTGCCTTCATGACTTTGTCCGCGTGGTTGCCCGTTCTGCCCTGGCTGCTGGTTGCAGCGGGCGGCGCTTTGGCGGGCTGGGCGGCGCGGGCTTGGTGGAGCCGCCGGGCGTCCGGGCAGGTGACCCAGGCCCAGGCGACGCAGGACCAGACCGAACGCCGCCGCGTGGACGAGTACATCCGCCATCTGGCGCAGCACGATGCGCTGACCGGGCTGCTGAACCGCGCCGCGCTGCACAGCCGCACCGAGGCCGTCCTCGACGATGCGCGCCGCCATGGCGAGCGCGTGGCGCTACTGCTGCTCGACCTCGACCACTTCAAGCACATCAACGAAACCCTCGGGCACCCGGTGGGCGACGACGTATTGCGCACGATTGCCCAGCGCCTGCGCGGCACGGTGCAGCCGCGCGACGTGGTGGCACGCATGGGCGGCGACGAATTCGCCGTGGTGCTGGGCGGCCTGCGCCATGACAGCGAGGCCGAACTGACGGCGGCCAAGATCCTGGCGCGCGTCTCCGAAGGCTTGCAGCTGGCCGGGCACCTGGCCGGGCAGCCGCTGCGGGTGACGCCTTCGCTCGGCATGGCGATCTATCCCGACGATGGCGAGACGCTGACCGACCTCCTGAAATCCGCCGATTCGGCCATGTACGCGGCCAAGCGCGGCGGCCGGGCGCAGCTGCGGCGCTTTGCGAGCGAGATGGCCGAGGCTTCGCTGACCCGCTTCACGATCGAGGCGCTGCTGCGCCGCGCGCTGGCCGAACAGGAATTCCGGCTGCGCTACCAGCCCATCGTCGACCTCGCCACGCTGAACGTGGTGGGCGTGGAGGCGCTGATCGCCTGGGAAACCCCCGAGCGCGGCGTGATGCAGCCATCCGAATTCATCCCGATTGCCGAGCAGTGCGGGATGATCGACGCGCTGGGCGAGTGGACGCTGGCCACCGCATGCCGCGACATCCAGACCCTGCGCAACGAACTGGGCCGCGACATCGACGTGGCGGTGAACATCTCGCCCTTGCAACTGCGCCGGGCGGACTTCCCGGAGACCGTCGCGCGCTGCCTCCAGGCGGCCAGCCTGCCGGCCCCGAGCCTGACCATCGAGGTCACCGAAGGCATTCTCGTGGATGGCGGCGAGACCACGATCGAGTCGTTCCGGCGCGTGCGCCAGTTGGGCGTGAGTGTGTCCATCGACGACTTCGGCACGGGTTATTCGGGCCTGGGCTACCTGACGCGGCTGCCGATCAGCAAGCTCAAGATCGACAAGTCATTTGTCGATGACCTGGCCGTGCCCGGCCACGACCGCGCGGTGGCGGCCGCCATCATCGCGCTCGGCCATCAACTGCACCTGCACGTGGTGGCGGAAGGTGTGGAGTCGACCGCGCAGCTGGATTTCCTGCGTGGCGAGGGCTGCGACGCGGTGCAGGGTTTCCTGTTCTCCCAACCGCTGGGGCTGAACGCGCTGCGCGACCTGCTGCTGGCCGGAGACGGCTTCTCGCGCGTCGCCTGAGGCCCCTCCGGCACCCATCCGGCGCCGCAGAAACGGGTACGCTTCAGGTTCGCTGTGGCCATGAAAAAACCCGGCTGGCGCTCAGGCGCACAGCCGGGTTTGTCTTGTCTGGGGATCAGTCGGGGCTCAGCCGTTGACGATGGACGCCGCCGCGTCCTCGCCGTTGGGCGAATGGAGCCGGCGGTACAGTTCGTCGATGCGCAGCCGGCTGCTCGCCAGTTCCTCGCGTCCCTGTTCGGTCAGTTGGTAGACCCGCCCGATACCGTCGCGCAATACACTTTCCAGATACCCATCCATCTGCAACGCGCGCAGCAAAGGCCGCACYGTGCCGATATCCACCTGGAATCCGTACTCCATCAGCATTTCTGCAAGCATGGCCACGGTGGCGGGCACCTCCATGGCGAATTGCAAGACGTAGACGCGGGCTAACAAGCCGAGGAACTGTCGTTTCATGAGGCAGGCAACGCAAAGGGGGGACTGGCGGTTGACGCGGATTTTACCGCGCGCGCTGCGGCGCTGCCCAAGAGRTGCCGAAGTCGCATACGATAGGCGCTTTCCGACGGMAGAAAAAAAAGAAGCCGCCAGGGTTGCCTGGCGGCTTGTCGGGAATGCGTCGGAGGGGTCAATTAACTCTGGCGCAGAACAGAGTTTAGCGGAATCGAATACGCGATGTCACGCCCTGTGCTAGGGCTCCCCACATATGGGGGGTAGGTATGAAAGGCATCCGAAAGCGATTCTGCGGCGATTCCGCAACAATGGTGATCTTTGCCCCACTTTTGGGCAGACTTTGCGACTTTTAGCGCGTGTTCTTTGGCCATTTTCGTGGTCAGGATCAGGTCCGATTYCAGCGCGCAGCCTGCCGTCGGGCGCGGTGTAATGGCAGTACGGTGTCGCGCGTCGTGTTGTTCAATCAACCTACGGCACGGGGCATATCGATCGATTTTTCGTCGTTTTGTATCCAATGCGCAACGGTTTCGCGGCAGGCGCCCGAATCGTTGCTTCTCACGAAGCCCATGAAACCCTCCGACCTGATTCGTCTGCTGTCGCTGTCCGCCATCTGGGGCGCCAGTTTCCTGTTCGTGCGCATCGGCGCGCCGGTGCTGGGGCCGCTGCCGACAGCGTTCTTCCGCGTGCTGATCGGTGCCGTCACGCTGGCGGCCTGCCTGATGCTGATGAAAGTGAAATGGGATATGCAGGGCAAGTGGCGCCCGGTGATCGCGCTGGGCATCATCAACTCGGGTATCCCGTTCGTGATGTATTCGGTGGCTGCGCTGTGGCTGCCGGCGGGCTATTCGGCCATTTTCAACGCCATGACGCCGCTGATGGGCGTGCTGATCGGCAGTCTGTTCTTCGCCGAGAAGCTGACGCGCGCCAAGGGGATGGGGGTGCTGATCGGGCTGGCCGGGGTGGCGGTGCTCACGCGCACTGGCCCGGTGGTGTTCTCGCAYGACGTGTTGCTCGGCGCGCTGGCCTGCCTGGTGGCGACCTCGTGCTACGGGCTGGCCGGCTTCCTGACGCGCCGCTGGATCACCGCGCGCGGCGGCCTGGATAACCGGCTCGTGGCGGCGGGCAGCATGGTCGGCGCGACGCTGTTCCTGCTGCCGTTCAGCCTGGCCGCGCTGGCGCGCGAGAACACGCTGCCGGCCGCTGGCCTGGGCGTGTGGGCGGCCATGCTCGGCCTCGGCATGGTCTGCACGGCCATCGCCTACGTGCTGTATTTCCGGCTGGTGGCGGATCTGGGCCCGGTGCGGTCGCTGACGGTGACCTTCCTGATTCCGCCGTTCGGCATCGTCTGGGGCTGGATGTTCCTGGGCGAGACGCTGTCGTGGGCGCATGCCGCCGGAATGCTGCTGATCGGCGCGGCGGTCTGGCTGGTGCTGAAGCCGGCCGCGCCGGCGGTCAARCCCGCTGCGGCAAGCTCCTGACGACTGGCTTATTGGTCTGACTTATTGGTCTGACTTAGTGGCGGTGGTCGCCACGGTCACCATGGTCGCGGTGGTCGTCATGGCCGCGATGGTCATCGTGACGGTCGCGGCCATACCCATAGCCMTGGCCGTTGTCGTGACGATGCCACGCCTGGTACTGGCGGCGGTCATACCAGCGGCCGCCATCCCAGTAGCGATCGCCATGCCAGCCGATCACGACCGGCGCCACCACCACCGGCGCCGGACGATAGACCACCGGCGGCGGCGGCATGTAGACCGGGGCCGGACGGGGCTCGACATAGACGGGAGCGGGTGCCACGTAGACCGGGGCCGGCGCGCCGAGGTTGACGTCGATATCGACGCGCGCCATGGCGGCAGTGGAAGCTGCCAGCGCGGCGGCGCCAGCGACGAAAACCAGCAGGGAAAGGGGACGCTTGTTCATAGTATTCACCAGGGGGTGAGAGGTTATGACTCCACTCTACCCATCTGGCGTATTACTATTCACGCACATTTGTAACAGAATCGGCYAATTCTGTAAGAGATCCGGCCGGCACTTCTGCCCGGCCGATTACTCGCTTCCCGGCACCACCTGGCAGGCCGGGCACAGGCCATAGAGCACCAGCATGTGCTCGCGCARCTCGAAATCATTCTCGGCCGCCACCTTGCGCTGGCGTTGCTCGATCCCCTCGTCACGGAATTCCTCCACCACCCCGCAGCTCACGCAGATCAGGTGGTCATGGTGGCCGCCYTCGTTCAGYTCGAACACGGCGTGGTCGGCYTCGAASGTGTGYCGCAGGAGGATATTGGCCTGCACCAGCTGGTTCAGCACGCGATAGACCGTGGACAGGCCCGCATCCACTTCCTGCGCCAGCAGGATCCGGTAGACATCTTCCGCGCTCAGGTGGCGGCGGTCGCTGCGCCGGAACGCCTCCAGCACATGCATGCGGGGCGACGTGGCTTTGAGGCCGGCGCGTTGGAGAGGGGTAGGGCTGGACTTCACGGATGACAGGGACATGCGGCGGCTCGCACCGGGCGGGGTGCGCTCAGTTAGTTGACTCCACGAGGATTCCGAAGGCGGTGGGCGCGGGTATCGAGGTATCGATGGCCCACCGGCCGAGGCGTGCTGGAAATCAGGCGAGAAGCACCCGGGCCGGACGACGCAGACTGGCAGCCCGTCCCGGGCGGCGCGCCGTGCCTGACGGCGCGCGGAATAAAAAGGTGGCCTGGCTTGTCGCAGGATGACGCGATCGGGAAAACGGGGTCTGGATGTTTTCCCGATCTTCCTGCGACTGGCTACTACCAAACGCTCCGTGTGTCGGAGCGGTCCCCACAAAAGTCGGTAACAGGCGCCGCATTGCTGCCACGCCCTGAAAACTGTTTTGTCTGCGCCGGCGGTGCCGTTCGTCAGACAGTGAAAGCAGTGTAAATGGGAATCGATCTCATTTCAAGAGGAATTTTCAGGAATTTTTGATGGGCGAGTCCGTTGTGAAAAATGGACAAAGCGGCCGCTGCACGGGCGACAGTACCCAATAGGGGGGATGCCGTAGGCGCCACTTTCGCTTATGGTCTGCCCGGTCTGAAAAAAGAACAGCCCCCTAAATAAAAGCGGGGTTGCGGGAGAAATCGGGTGCAAAACAACAAAAAACGAGGCGGTTGCCAGCACGGCGCCGCAGGGGTGGCGCGCGCAGGKTCCACGGGCATGGCGAGGGTCTTCCGGCGATGGCTGGGAACGATCCTGGCGCTGTGGCTGATGGCTGTCGCGCAACTGGCATGGGCGGTGCCGCCCACGGTGACGTCGATCAGCCCTTCCAGCGGATCCRCCGCCGGCGGCACGATTGTGACGATCATCGGGACCGATTTCACAGGCATACCCGACGTCAGGTTCGGCGCGACCTCGGCCAGCTTCGTCGTGGGCAGTTCGACGAATATCACCGCCACAGCGCCCCCCGGGGCCGCCGGCACGGTCGATGTGACCGTGACCACGGCAGACGGCACCAGCGCCATCAGCGCCGCAGACAGGTTCACCTATGTCACGCTGCCCACGGCGGGGGCGGTATCCGCCACGGTGGCCTACGGGAGCACCAACAACCCGATCACGCTRAATCTGACCGGCGGCGCGGCCACCAGCGTCGCGGTGGCGACGGGGGCCTCCMATGGCACCGCTACGCCGTCGGGCACGACGATCACCTATACGCCCACTGCCGGCTATGCCGGCCCGGACAGCTTCACCTACACGGCGACGAACGGGGCGGGTACCTCGGCGCCGGCCACGGTCACGGTCACGGTTTCGGCGCCGACGATCAACTATGCGCTGCCCTCGCCAACCGCCGCCACCGCAGGCGTGCCGTACAGCCAGTCGCTGSCCATGGCGTCCGGCGGCGCCGCGCCGTACACCTATACGCTCGCCTCGGGCGCACTGCCGTCTGGGATCAGCCTCGCCTCCAACGGTACGCTGGCCGGCACGGCCACGAGCGCCGGCACCTACAACTTTACGGTCAGAGCGACCGACAGCAGCACRGGTGTCGGCCCGTTCTCCAAGACGAGCAGTCCGCTGACGTTGTCGGTCCTTCCGCCAACCCTCTCGATGAGTCCGAGCACCTTGCCGACTCCCGTGGTCGCCATCGCCTACAGCCAGACCATGTCGACAAGCGGCGGGACCGCGCCGTACAGCTATGCCGTGACGAGCGGTACGCTCCCGTCCGGGCTGGCGCTAAGCCCGAGTGGGGTGTTAGCGGGCACGCCAACCGGGGGCGGCGCTGTCGCTTTCAGCATCACCGCGACCGACACCGCAGGCTTCTCGACTACGCAGAGCTACGTGATGACCGTCGGCGTGCCGAYGGTGACCATGAGTCCGACGGCCGTGCCAAACGGCACCGTGGGTGCGCCCTACAACCAGGTCCTGACGGCAGGTGGGGGCACGGCGCCGTATACCTATGCCGTGACCAGCGGGGCGCTGCCGGCTGGCGTAACGCTGTCCCCGGCGGGCTTGCTGTCGGGGACGCCGACAGCGAGTGGYGCCTTCAACGTCACCGTAACCGCCACGGACAGCAGCACCGGCGGTCCATACACGGGCAACCGGCCCTACACGCTGATCGTGGGAACGCCGACGCTGACGCTGTCGCCCGCCACGCTGTCCACGCCGACCATCGGCACCGCCTACAGCCAGACGTTGACCGGYGCYGGYGGTGTSGCACCCTACACCTTCAGCATCTCGGCCGGCACGCTGCCGCCCGGATTGTCGTTGAACSCGAGCACTGGTGTGCTGAGCGGTACCCCGACCACGCCGGGYGCCTCCACCTTYACCGTGAAGATCATGGACAGCAGCACGGGGGTGGGCGCGCCATTCACCACCACCCGCAGCTTCACGCTGGCCACGGCGCAGACGATTCCCACAGCGCCGCCGGTGGCGGTGACCACGGCCTCCAACGGACCAGTGACGATCCATGCCGCCGCCAACGCCACGGGCGCGCCGTTCTCGGGCGTGACGATCACCACGCCGCCGGCCAGTGGCAGCGTGGTCGTCAATGGGCTGGACATYGTCTACACCCCCACGCCSACCACCTCGGGCGCGGTGACGTTCGCCTACGCGCTGAACAATAGCGCCGGGGCCTCGGCGCCGGTGACGGTCACCGTCAACGTGAACGCGGTGCCGATCGCGGTGGCCCAGCGGCAGCTCTCGACCCTCGCCAACCGGCCGGTCAGCGTGGACGTGACCGAGGGCGCCACGGGTGGCCCGTTCACGGGCGTGACCATCGTCTCGGTGACGCCGGCCAACGCCGGCAGTGCCACCGTGGCCGCCAGCGCGGCCAAGAGCCCCGCCAGCGCGGACAAGCAGGTGGCTGCCGCCGCCGGCTACACGGTGACGTTCACGCCGGCTGCCGCGTTCTCGGGCGCCGCCGTGGTGACCTACACGCTGAGCAATGCCATCGCCACCTCGTCGCCAGCCGTGCTCGAGCTGAGCGTGGCCGCGCGCCGCGATCCGTCGACCGACCCGGACGTCTCGGGCCTGATCAACGCCCAGATCCAGGCCGCGCGCCGCTTTGCGACGGCGCAGCTCAGCAATTACAACCAGCGTCTGGAGCAGCTGCACGGCAAGGGCCGGGCGCCGTCYGGCAACCAGATCACGGTGCAGATGCCGCGCACCGAGGGCGATACGCGGCGCTGCGAGTCCGAGCAGAACCTGACCGCGCGCGATGCCTGCCTGCGCGGCGTGCTGCCCGCGAGCCGGCTGGCCGACACGGGCCGGCGCGGTGGGRTGGATAGGGGAGCGGGATCGCGCGAGGCCGCGGTGGCCGCCGAAGCCGGCGCCGGCGATGGGACCGGCGATGGGACCGGCGAGGGCACCGCACCAGACCTGCCGAATGCCGGCGCCGCGTCGACGCCGGACAAYGACGATATCCGCCTGGCCTTCTGGACCGCCGGCACGGTGGACTTCGGCTTCGCCAACACCACGGCGCAACGGTCYGGCTTCCGCTTCACCACGGGCGGCGTGACCGCCGGCGCGGACTACCGGTTCTCGGACGAATTCACGCTCGGCCTCGGCTTTGGCTACGGGCGCGATTCGACGGACGTCGGGGCCTCCGGCACGCAAAGCAAGGCCGACGCCTTCAGCGTGGCGCTCTACGGCAGCTATCGCCCGAAGCCCTCGCTGTTTATCGACGGGGTGGCCGGCTACGGCTCGCTGAATTTCGATTCGCGCCGCTGGGTGGGCGACGAAAGCGCCTTCGCCTATGGCAGCCGCGACGGGCATCAGGTCTTCGCCTCGGTCTCCACCGGCTACGAGTACCGCGACTCGGCGTGGCTGGTGTCGCCCTACGGCCGCCTGTCGGTCTCGGAAAGCACGCTCGACCGGTATTCGGAAACGGGCGCCGGCTTCAGTTCGCTGACCTACTTCGGGCAGACCGTGACCGCGGTGTCCGGCACGCTGGGCCTGCGCACCGAGTACGCGCAGCCCACGCGCTGGGGCCTGTTCCTGCCGTTCGCGCGGGTCGAATTCCAGCATGACTTCAACGGCCAGAGCGGGGCCGGGCTGGCYTATGCCGACCTGGCCGGCGCCGGGCCGGCCTACACCGTGAACGGCTCGCCGTACGGTCGCGACCGCGTGCAGGTGGGTCTGGGCGCCAARCTGCGCACCCGCTCGATGCGCTTCGGGCTGGACTACAACGTGATGTTCGGCATGGGCGGATTGCAGCAGGGMGTGCGGCTGACCTTGGCGGCGCCGTTCTGATTTACGCCGCCTTCACGAAATCGATAAAAGCGCGCAGCGGCGCGGGCACGTGGCGATGGCCGGGGTAGTAGAGGAACGGTCCGGAGAACGTCTGCCACCACGGCTCCAGGATGGGCTCCAGCGCGCCGCTGTCGAGGTAGCGGCGCAGGCCGCCCTCGAAGAAATGGACCACGCCGCCGCCCGCCAGGGCGATCTCGAAGGCGAGGTGGAAGGCGGCGGCCGGCTTCACGACCAGCGGGCCGGGCGGGTCCAGCGTCACGACCTCGCCATCGCGCTCGAAGATCCACGGCGGCATGGCGCCGCCGGCGAACTGGCCGCGCAGGCAGGCGTGGCCGAGCAGTTCGCGCGGATGGCTGGGCCGACCGTGCCGATCCAGATAGGACGGCGCCGCAGCCGTCGCAAAGCGCTGCACGCGCGCGCCAATCGGCACGGCGATCATGTCCTGCTCCAGCCGCTCGTCATAGCGGATGCCGGCGTCGCAGCCAATCGTCAGCAGATCGACAAAGCTGTCCTCGACGATCACCTCGACGCGGATATCGGGATAAGTCTCAAGAAAGCGGGGCAGCAGCGCGGTCAGCTCCAGCGTGGCCACGCTCGACGGCACGTTGAGCCGGAGCGTGCCGGTGGGTTTGTCGCGGAACAGGTTCAGCACGTCGAGCGAGGCTTCCATCTCGCTGAACAGCGGCGTCAGCTTCTCCAGCAGGCGCAGCCCGGCTTCGGTCGCCGCCACGCTGCGCGTGGTGCGGTTCAGCAGCCGCAGGCCGAGCCGCGCTTCCAGCCGGCGCACGGCAATGCTCAGGCTCGATGCGGATACCCCGCCGATCCGTGCAGCATCCCGGAACCCGCCCGCGCGGGCGACTGAAACAAAGGCGGCAAGGTCGTTGAATTCCATCGCAGCAATGGCACGGACTGTGCAGATTATTGAACAACCTGTGCAATCTAGATGGGATTATCGAACAGCGCAATCGCTCTCATACTCGCTTCACCCACTTCCAAGGAGCGCGTCATGTCGGCATCCCAACCCCTGAACACCTTTTCGCTGGCCGGTCGGACYATTCGCCGCCTCGGCTACGGCGCGATGCAACTGGCCGGCCCCGGCGTATTCGGCCCGCCGAAGGACCGCGACGCCGCCATCGCCGTCCTGCGCGAGGCCGTGGCGCTGGGCGTGAACCATATCGACACCAGCGATTACTACGGCCCGCATATCACTAACCAGCTGATTCGCGAGGCGCTGCACCCGTATCCGGACGATCTGCTGATCGTGACCAAGCTGGGCGCGGTGCGCGGCGCGGATGCCGCCTGGATTCCGGCGCTGGAGCCGGAAGACCTCGCGCGCGGCGTGCACGACAACCTGCGCAACCTGGGGCTGGAGGCGCTGGATRTCGTCAATCTGCGGGCGATGGGCGATATCCACGCGCCGTCCGAAGGATCGCTGGAGCGGCAGGTGGTGGCGCTGGCCGAACTCCAGMAAAAGGGCCTGATTCGCCACATCGGTCTGAGCAATGTCACTGCCACGCAGGTGGCGGAGGCGCAGCGCATCACGAAGATCGTCTGCGTGCAGAACCAGTACAACCTCGTGCACCGGCACGACGAGGCGCTGATCGACGATCTGGCGCGGCAGGGCATCGCTTACACGCCGTTCTTCCCGCTGGGTGGGTTTTCGCCGATCCAGTCCACGGCGCTGGCGGATATCGCGCGCTCGCTGGGCGCTACGCCGATGCAGGTGGCGCTGGCCTGGCTGCTGCACCGGTCGCCCAATATCCTGCTGATCCCGGGCACCTCGTCGGTCGGCCATCTGCGCGAAAACCTGCAGGCAGCCACGCTGGCGCTGGCGCCGGACGTGCTCGCGGCGCTCGACCGCATCGGCGCGCCGGACCCCGCCTCACGTTGAGGACTTGCCCTCCACCTCCACCATTGCTGCCGGCTTGCGCCATGGCCAGCCCAGCGTCATGCCGGCGGCGGCCAGCAGGATCAGCGTCGCCCCGACCAACTGGGTCGGGTGCAACTGGTGGCCGAACGCCACCCGGTCCACCAGGATGGCGACGATCGGATAGATGAAGGACAGCGCGCCGGTCAGGTGCGTAGGCAATTTCTGAATCGCGCCGTAGAGCAGGATGTACATCAGGCCGGTATGGACCACGCCCATGGTGGTCAGCGTGGCCCACGGCACGAGGCCGGACGGCAAATCAGACGACACCGCCATCGGCAGCAGCATCACGGTGCCGACGATCACATGGATCAGGGCGATCAGATGCGGCGGCGTGCCCTTGAGCTGTTTCGCAAACATCGCGGCCAGCGCGTAGCAGAACGCCGCGCCCAGCGCCAGCAGGATGCCGACCAGGTAGTCGCCGTGCGGCGCGCCGGCGCCGGGCTTGGCCTGCACGATCAGCAGCATGCCGCCGAAGGACAGCAGCAGCCAGCCGAGCTTGGCCAGTGTGAGCCGCTCGCGCAGGAACACCGCGCCGAGCGCCACCAGCATGAACGGCTGGGTGTTGTAGACCGCCGTGGCAATCGAGATGGACGCCCCCGCGTAGGCCGAAAACAGCAGCAGCCAGTTGGCGACGATGGCCACGCCGCCCGCCACCGCGAGCAGCAACTGGCGGCGGTTCAGCGTGCCCGGCTTGAGGTAGCCCTTGGCGGCGCAGACCGCCAGCAGCACGGCCGCGCCGAACGCGCAGCGCCAGAACACCACCTGCGTCACCGGGCGGCCCGACACCACCACCAGCCAGCCGATGGTGCCGGAGATGACCATCGCCGCCACCATTTCCATCATCCCGCGTTTGCGCTCGTCCACTGCGAATCCTCCTATCGAGGCTAGGCAGTTTACGAGGTCGTCCGCCCGCTGCCCATGCCGGAATGTAGGCAAGTCGCCTATATTCCTTACTTAATTAGGCAAAAGGGGGAAATTTCCTATGTCGATCGACGATCTGGACCGCCGTATCCTGGCGCTGCTCCAGCAGGACGCGCGCATGCCGGTGAAGGCGCTGGCGGAGCAGGTGGGGCTGTCGTCGCCGGCGGCGTCGGAGCGGCTGCGGCGGCTGGAGGAGCGCGGGGTGATCCGCGCCTTTACCGTGGATGCCGAACCGCGCACGCTCGGCTACCCGATGCAGGCCATCGTCCGCATCCGGCCGCTGCCGGGGAAGCTCCAGCAGGTGCAGAAGCTGATCGAATCGATTCCGGAATTCGGCGAATGCGACAAGGTGACCGGGGACGACTGCTTTATCGGACGGCTGTACCTCCGCTCCATCGARCACCTGGACCATATTCTCGAGCGGATTACCGATATGGCGGAGACCAGTTCGTCCATCGTCAAATCCCAGCCGGTCAGGCGGCGGCTGCCGCCGCTCTGACAAGGATTCAGGTGTCGAATAACGCATTATTGCGATCTGAGACAAAGTCGCCGAAATGTGCCAATCCTGTTGTGTTGTCAATCCCCCCACAGCGGGTTGGCCGGCGCAAGACCACTCCCTGACACTCCACGCCGCCGGGCATCGTAGATTTGCCCGCGGGTACGCGCTGCGGGTCGCTGCGCGGGGAAAGACATCATAAGAAAGAGGTCAGGGATGAAATCGAGGATTTTGTTGACGGGTTTGGCGGCTGCGGTGCTTTCGGCCTGCGGCGGCGGCTCCGGGGATGGCACCACCAGCACGCCGGCCGGCGGKKCGGGCAGCGCGCCGGTGACCACCAAGATCAGCGGCACGGCTGCGGTCGGTGCGGCGCTGGCTGGCGCCACGGTCCAGGCGAAATGCGCCACGGGTAGCGGCACGGCCACCACGGCCGCTGACGGCACGTTCACCCTCAATATCGACAACGCYGTGCGTCCGTGCGTGCTGGCCGTGACCACGCCGGACGGCACGACGCTGCACTCGGTGGTGGAAGGCGGCTCCGGCACCAGCGCCGTGGCCAACATCACGCCGCTGACCGAACTGCTGACCGCCTCGCTGGCGGGCGGGAGCACCACGACSTTCTTCACCCAGTTCGACAAGAATGCCCAGAACCTCGTCACCGCGGACGGCCTGACCAAGGCCAACAATGCCGTGAGCCTGGTCCTGACCGGCGTGGTCGACCTGACGGGCATCGACCCGTTCAAGGCACCGCTGGTGGCCGCCAATGGCGGCAACGCCGGCAATGCGCTGGACAAGCTGCTGGACCAACTGATGGCACGCCTGGCCACGGCGAAGACCACGCTGG
>NZ_JBFREV010000014.1:0-127873 GCF_052114485.1 Cupriavidus sp. KB_39 | reverse complement strand
CCACATTGTTCTTCATGGTCTGGCGGTCCATCGACTGCACACCGAAGGCCATCTGCGGCTGGTGGTCGATGATGATCAGCTGGCTGTTGCGCGGGGTCAGGACTTGCAGCTTGGCGTTGGTGGCGTTCGACATGGTGGTTTCTCCGGTAGCTAAAGGTTGATTCGTTCAGTTTTATTGCTTTTCGCTGTTCGCCGCTGATTTGGTGTGGCGTTGCGATGGGATGAACTATACGGGGCGATAAGTGACGTAAATCCGCTGAAGTCTCACGTAGTTATTCAAATTTTTTGAAATTRGATTTTTCCACCGCGCTTTTGCACGATAGACTCCAYCCGAGCCGTTCTTGACACGGCGCCGGAGCTGCCGATGGTCCGCCTGCTGATGCTGCTGCTGGGAGTCGATTACCTGCGTACCCGATGGAAGGGGCTGGCCTGGGCCGGGGCGGTCAGCATGGTGGTGGGCACCGTGCTGTTCGTCGATGCGCTGGACGGCAAACTCGATTTTCCGATCGAGCCCTTCGCCTGGCTGCTGCTGCTCGAAGGACTGGCCACGCTGGCCGTGGCCTCGACCGGCATGGGCGGGCAGCGGACGCTGCGCTACGTCAAGGGCGTCGCCTTCAGTGTGGCGGCGATTCTCGTGCTGGCCGGCCATCATCATGGCCACATGATCCTGTCGTTGATCTTTGGCACGCTGTTTCTTGCCGATGGCCTGCTGCAGGTGGCTTCGGCGCATGTCGTGCGCTTTCGCACCTGGCGTCTGGCAATGGCCGGCGGCCTGCTCGAAATCGCGCTTGCCATCTTCTTCATCCAACCCTATCCGACTCACTACGTTGGCACGGTGCCGTACTGCGTGGGGCTCGGGTTGATCTTCGGCGGCTGGAACATGTTGCTGCTGGCGTCGCGCGTACGGCGTCTGCCCGCCGGTCCTGGCTCGAGGGATGATCCGGCGTTCACGTCGGACGGGGCTGCCAGACGGCGGCTGACGACATGGCGCAGCCCGCCTGCCGCAGACGAGCGCGCGTTGATCGTTCATGTGTGGACGCCGGTGGGCACCGCCAAGGCCGAGGCGCAGCGCCAGCCGATCATCGACCGCTACATCGCCGCCGTGGACCGCGACGGCGTCATTTCGACAGGCCATGCCGCGCTGGAGTCGCCGGAGGGGATCTATATCAGCCTCTATCCGGCCGTCGAGATCGACCGCTCTCCGGACGATTTTGCTCGCCTGCTGCGCGCCACGCGCGAGAACGACGTGCCCGGATTGTTCCAGCCGGACTATCCCACCGAATCAAGCGCGTGGTGTCCGTCCACGGTGCAGGTGCGCATTCGCAACTACGATGCCGAACGCCTGCGAACCTTCTGGCACGACGATCGGCAGAACACCACCTACAACCTGACGCACCGCAACTGCTCAAGTACCGTGGCGCAAGCGCTGGACGCCGCGCTGGAGGGCGCCGCCGCGCGCGTCTGGGCGCGCCTCGATGGCTGGTGGCCGCTGTTGCGGCTGCTTCTGACGCCGGAACTGTGGGTTGCCGCCCATCTGCGCAAGCGCGCTACCACCATGGCGTGGACGCCCGGCCTGACGCTCGACTACGCGCGCGCCATGAGCATGCTGGCCGATCCGCGCCCCTTCGCTTGGGCGACGGTGCTGGACGGGCTGACTGCACGACGATCCGGGCGCCAGTCGCGCTAGTTCACCGGACGGTTCCTGACCAGCCACGCTGCCATCCGACACAGGCGCCGATGCCGCARATAAAAAAACCCCGCACATTGCGGGGTTTTTCTTCACAAGAACGGCTGACGGAGGATCAGAACGGTTCTGTTACGTCACGGTGTAAACATTGACCGCAAGACCGCATGGGGAGCCGGTTTCGAAGCGAGGCAGCCCGGCGACTGTAAAGATTCGGGCGTTTTGGGCCGTTTTGTGCCCATGACAGCGCCGGGGATCGATGCGCGGTTCGCGCGGAGGTGATGCTATTTTGCGCCGCTCGCGAGCTCACTTGGGCGCGAATGCTCGGCAATTTCGGGGCTCTTTCTCCGGCACCTTATAAAGCACAACAGCAACTGGCAGAATGAGGCCCCGTCCGCAGCCGACCTGGTGGCGGCGACGGGCTGCAGTCGACCCGAAGCAGCCGCTTGAGTGTCGATCTCCGATGTCTGCTTGGGAGCGGATAGAGGACATTGTCGCGCGTCCCCCGTATGCGGTAGGGCCTGCAGCAATCAAGCCGTGGAACCGAGAGACTGGATGAGCGCCGTGGCGCCGTGATGAGCTTGGAAGGCCTTCATCAGCCTCGGCCCCACGCCTTCCTGCCAGTGACTGGCCCGGTGAAGTTCTGCCGCGAGCATCACCCAAAACGTCAGCATGGCCAGAGGGGAATCGAGTTTCGGTTACATCCATTGCGCGAGGGCATACAGATCCTGAGGTCTCGCGGCATGATTCAGATTTCCGGCCTGGGTGGCATTGTTTAGGAAGCCGACTCGGTCTTGATCGTTCTTGCCGATGCCCAGGTGGACTTCGATCGCTCCGCCGGACCACACCCAAATGTTGTGATGGCGTAGCATCTGAACAAGCGCGTTGACTTCGTTAGGCATCGCGGCGGCCATAAGCTCAAACGCCTCCGCCGCGCTATAGGCCGAGGATGCGCCGTTGGGCCCTTTTCGGGTGGGCAGTCCGTTTCCGTCGAGAAAAATCCCTAGGGCGGTAGCGTGGTTGGCGAACCAGTTTTTGCAGTCGACAAAGGCTTGATCCGCCGGGTTCACCAGTCCCGCTTGGGGAGCCACCTTGAAAACGAAATCCAAGTCTGCCAGTGCCTTGGGGGCAAATCCGACAGCTTGCAGAATCTGAATCAGGGGTACCAGTGCTGAGCTACTTGAGCCAGAGACAATGCATCCCTTGTCATGTGCATAGGAATGGGCGTGCGCTGTTTGGTAGATGTGAGGCAATAACATCTGCTCCGTTTTGCCCTCGACGAGCAGCACCTTCTCGGAGAACAACAAATGTGTGGCTGATTGTATTGAGAACACGGCTTCCGCGTGGTGCGCATGTGCCGCGAATGCGGCAGCGGCGGATGTCAGCCGTTGTCGTGTCGCGGTTTTGTTGGCGGCGTCCTTGTAAATGATCAGCGTTTGGAGAGCATGAGCCCGTCCAATCAAGAGTGGAGAGTGGGTCGAGAAGATGACTTGGAAATTCTGATTGGACAGCGTCAGAAGCGACTCCCGAAGCAACTCAATAGCTTGCGGGTGGAGGTAGAGTTCGGGCTCGTCAATGAGTAGGACGACAGTACTGCCGGGATTGCCAGCCGCACCGCCCGTCAAATCAGCAAGCAGCTTGATCAGCGCCATGTGGACGCTTCGCTGTGCACCATGGCCGAACGACGTAAACGGTCGTGGGCAGCCTTGGGCATCCGAGAGGGTGATCGTGGAAGACTTGAACAGGTCTTCGATTTCAGGAGGCGTGAAGTTCAAATGGAGCGATAGCCCCGGAAAGAACGATGAGATGGCAGCAGTCGCATTCGCCTCGAAGCCGGATAGCTCCGCCATCCGATTCTGCCCATTGAAGTGCCCCGAGACTTGAGCCAGCGCTGCCCTCATTGCCGCGACGGCGAGGGGATTGTTTGCGCTGATTCTGCTCAATACATGTTTCAGCAGAAGGCCAATGGTGTTCTTGGCACCAAACTTGCCGACGTCCTCGCCAGCGTCCTCCATTGCCTCAATGTACAGGGGTTCCGGAAATAGGACCGCGATAGCGTTGTCCAGGCCCGCAGGGTTGTCGACCCAGGTGTTAGCTTGATGGTCAAAGACGTCGATCTTTAGCTGCCCGGTGGGGCATCCTGGCGATGGTTGCTTGCGTCGAAATCTCAGCGACCGCCCGTTTAGATACGGGGCGACAGCCTGCTGCTGATTTCCAGGAAGTACTTGCAGATTGACGTCTTCAATGGTTCCTTCTACCGTGACCGTCCTAGCGGGGTCATAGAACATATGGCTCGGTAGAACACTTTTCCGCAACAACCAGTTGATGGCTCTAAGGATATTGGATTTTCCAGAGTTGTTGTATCCGACAATAGGGTTGAAATTGCTCAACGAGACAGTCACCGGATCGCATGAGCAAAAATTATTAATGACGACTTCAGATAGACGCATTGCTATTTAAATTTATTAGGATCGTAGTATCCGTCGGATGAAGCAATGTGGCGACAATATATAGCAGGTTTTTGGGCGATTATCCCGCGGTGCCGGTGTTGGGCGAACGCATCAAGCGTGACCGTCGATCCCGCGCTCGGTGTGATCCTCTCAATTTTCAAAGAAGATAGCCATTGGCGCGACGGCATAGGCTTTATTCCTTGCGCTGCGGATGAACGGCGGTAGGCGTCGCTATCGACCGAGGCTCAGCAGGAAATCATCCACGCGCTGGAAGAGGTAGGTGTTTGGATCTGCACCATCGTCCTTGCTGATGAGAAGCGTCTCTATCTCGGCCACTGTCAGTGAGATGACAAGTTTCCCGTGCTCCCGCATGGCACCACGAATGACCTTGTCCGCCGAATTGGCACACCCCTCGGGCGAAATAATGATCGCAACGTTCCGGAGCGCAGACGGATAAAGATATCTCTCTGTCGTCACAACCTCGTGCTGGGTGATAGGCTCGGAGTAGTTTTTGAACTCGAAGACAACATACCTGCTGTGCAGATCGTCGAGCATCAGGCGCCAAACCTCGGATTTTGGAAGAATCCGGCAGACCAAGTCGCGACGATGCGGTCCATCCTCGGTATCTAGCTGTTCATACCAGCCGTGAAGATCAGCCTCAAAAAGATATCGAAGCGCATTGATACATGCATCCTCGAAAGCTCGAGCTTCTGGTCTGCCTGGGGAAATTTCTTTAAGTCGATCGGCAAGTCGCTGTCCGTCCTTTGCTATTGCGATGTACCCAAGATTTTCTTGGCTTGCCTTCAAGAATTCTGGCGCCAGTGGGGCGCTGACTTCGAATAACTGTTCGAATTCTCGCAGGAGATCTGGAAACTCCGACGCACGCGTGAAAACGGAATTCGCATCCCACACTTCAATTTCATCGTGGGCTTGCGCCGCCTCTGCGAGTTTCGGTGTCAACGGGCAACTGATGACCAGTATTCCTATCGTCGCCAAGGTAGTCCGTTTGATCTGCTGTATCTGGCGAAGCGCGCGAACAAAGGTGCCAACCGGGGGCGGAGACGAATATCGATAGAGTTTCACTTCGGCCACCGTTCTATTGGATGGCGCATCAATGAAGATATCTACTTCAAAATCGTGTCCCAATTCTCCTGGAACTGTCACGTTAGACCGTACGTCGCATTTCCATATCCGCCGGAACAAGTCTGCGACGAGTTTTTCAAACCGATGACCGGGGTGGTGTTCCGAGTGCATGACAAAGCCGCCCATATGTTAGAGACGTCGAGGCGTTGCAAGAGGGCACTGCTTACCTCACGAGAAGTGACGAGTTTAGCGTATGCAGGAGCTGAGCCGAGATTTGCCAAAATCTATGTCGGTACGGCCAACTGCCGCGCGTAAAGCGGAGCGGCGCAACAGGGCGGCAGATTAGCCTGGCCCAAAGAACGCGGGGAGCTCGTTTTCTGCAAAACAGCCTTTAAGCAGTGGTGTGGGCGTTCATCGAAGAAAATTTGTAAGCCGTGCTGCCTCCAACCGTTCGTCGCCAGGCAAGGAATCGAGAAAGGGATCTGCGGTCCTTAGAATCTCGCGCGCGGCTGAGATCTGACCCATTCTTCCCAGAATATGCGCGTGGAGATAGCGCAGCGGAATCGTGTGGCGCACCAAATTATTGACGCGCACAACTTCGGGTAGTGATTCGCTGGCTAGTTGCAAAGCTTGTGGAAGCTCCCGGCGCTCCAAATGCTGGTAGACGAGATCAATCCCAACCCGGGCGACAGAGTCCCATGAGCCTGTGATCTCAAAGAGGCGAACAGCGATCTTGCGCGGCGCGGATTGTGCCCGCCCCAGTTGTTCTAGCACCCGCGAAAGCAGATCAAAGCAGTCGGCCAGATGCTTGCAATCAGTCCCGTAGTCGTCGTCCGCCCGTACCCTTGCCGCGTATGGACCCGGGTTCAACATGAATTCCTCGATGTTAATCGACAACGTTGCAAGATACTCACCCACTAGGTCGTTGAGCAATTTTTCCGCACTCGCTGGTCTCGATACCATCCACAACGCAAGCGCCGCGGTATATGAAAACACTAGACGATACGATGCCTTGTCGGGCAGCAAGGGCTCCGCTCTGCTAAGCAACTCCTGAACCTGGGCTTCGTCGCCTTGGGAAGCCCAATAGATTAGGCTCTTTTGTAGGAACACGAGGCGCGGACGGTCTCTCTCCAGTCCGCCATCGATCAGCGCCTCCATCTGGCTCAGAAGCGGTGCAACGGTTTCGTCGGGGCCGTGCTTTTGCCGGTGGTACAACAGTGCATCGAGGCACTCAAATCGGACTTCGGCGGGCAAGGCAAGGTCACTCGCCGCTGCCTCGAGTACCGGCCACATCTGCGGGAACTCGGGCCCCTCGTGAAATGCCTCTTCGGTGCCCAGATCAGCCAGCTTTGCCACGTCCCGTAGTTCAATCAGCAACCTGACGAACAGGGGGAAACGCTCCCTTTCGTGGTCTTCCTTGAGAGACGTTTCGACCAAATCGAGCAGAAAGGCTCTAGCGCGCCGACCGGCCTCCGGTTCTTCGATCAAATGTTCGAGCGCTATCGGCCGTATCGCGTCATGCACCTTGCTGCGCTGGCTGCCATAGGCTTGCAGCAAGCCTCGGGTGCGTAGCGAGCGGAGTTTACGCACGGTAGCCGGTCGGTCAAGCGAGAAGGCCTCCGCGACCATACCCGCAATTTCCTCGGCTGTGAGTGGGACGTCGGAGAGGCTGGCGCATGCGAGAACCTGCTTGAACGCCTCATCGAGCCCGTCAAAGACCACTGACAGTAGGGTGTGTTGTCTGGTATCGCTGCTGAGCAACTGACCTTCGAACGCATCACAGAAGGCCTCCAAGTCCGAGCCGTAGTCTTTCTTGGCCACGGAGATGGCGCTGCGCACGTAGAGCGGGAGGCCTGCCGTGAGAGCCCGGACTCGAATGGCGGTCGCCATGCTTGCCGTGCAATTTTGCGCGGACGCCTCGTAGCCTATGGAGTCGGCCCCCCAGCCCTGCAGCGTCTGTGGTTCAACATCCAAGGCGGTGCTCATCAGGTCCAACTCCGCCGTGGGCTGTGCCAGAAAGACGAGTCGCAAATTCCCCATCGCAGCGGTTATCGCTCGTGCGTCCTCAACCTTTAAACGGTGCGCGTTATCGACCACCACTGTGCGCGCCCGTTGTGCTTCAAGAGACGAGGTCACCAACCGCAGTGCTTCCACGCCCGACAGCGCTTCGCTCGCGACTGCCTGCCGTCCATCTGGGTTATCGCCGAGCCAGCGTGCAGCAAGCTCTCTCGCCAGTGCACGTCCCACGGATGAACTGGGAAGGTCCGCCACGTCGAAGTACGCGCGTGGCTGCGCATCGGCCAAAGCGGCCTGCGCCGCCCACGACGTTTTGCCTGCGCCAGAGAAACCCACGATTAGGCGGATTGGCACATCGGTAACGAGCGATGGCTCGTTGTCCTGCGGCCGGTAGTTGAGTGGCGGAGCCGGGAACTCATGGACCTGCTGCACGAACTGTTTGAGCATTACGGTCGCACGCACGGCGGTGATTTCGTGCCGGACGAACTCGTCGAGGCCCGCAGCCATTCGCATCATGGCGCCTGCCAGGTTTTGGACCAGGACATCAGGCGCAACCATGATGAAGGGCAGCATCTCGGCTCTTGCGACACACCAGCTAAATGCCTCTTCGTTGTCCACCCATACTGGGGGCAGTCCCGCGATGGTCTGACCTGGACGCAGGAAGCGCACGTCCTGTGGAAATTCGCCGGCAGCGATACGCGCGCTCAGGGCAGGTGCAGGATCCCGGTTCAGTGCCAGCACAAACTCGGCCTGTCCTGCCCTGCCTCCGGGAACGTGTCGAGCCCGGTACTGTTCAAATCGCTCCAGTGCTGAGGCAATGTCGCCAAACTGCACGAGCTTGGACCGCGACTTGACTTGCACATAGACGTAGCGGCCGCTGAACTCCAACTCCAGATCCTCGTCCACCTCCACGCGCATGCGCGTCCAGCCTAGCTGACTCACCAGGAGCAGGCACGCTACCCCGTAGAAATGTTGATAAAGAAAGCCCTTGTGCGTTGCCTCGATCCGGCGCAACTGGGCTTTGTCGACAACGTCCATTGTTTCTACTGTAGGTTCAGTTTGCGTCATGCGTGCGAGTGAGGAGGGCATCGGTTGGTGACGCTACACCACCACTAGGTCGTCCGTTCATTTAGCGGGTCCATCCTTGCTGCTGCGGCTTTGTTGCCCCGTGCTTCGAAACGGTTTGGGCGTCGAATCCGATGCGTGTGGCTGATAATGCCCAAAACGCTCTTGGCCGTCCAGAGGCATAAGCTTTCCGCGGTGAGTGGAAGAAGTCGCTCAGCGATGGGTTTTGAGAACTGCGCGGGGAGCCCTTTTTTTGATTCTGACGCTAGGGGATGAGTCAGCGTGTCGTCCTTCGTGTCTGCGGCTGTCGATGAACAAACACCAGCCACTTGCCGACCGAAGGGCAATGACCGCTACTGGCCGAACGCGGAAGTTCCGCGGTCGCCAGGCCCGCCGCAGCTACGGATCCTCGGTTCCGACCCTTAGCCGTCGTCGATATCTCTAGAAAGTGGACGCTCCGACGCCGCCTTCGCGACCATTGGACTCATGTGGGCTACGACTCGATGAAGCAACGATACCCGCAAGCGTCGCGCACACGGCCTCGATGTTGTCAGGGCGCAGGTTTGTCGCACTGAGTAGTAAGCCGCCTTGCGCGTGATTGCGGCGAAGGTACCATGCGGAGAGTGCCGAAGGTGCGAGGCCGCGTGCGCGGGCAATGCCGACAACCACGCGGTCGTCGGCGGTTTGTGGCAGCGGTGCGATCACACCCAGACCCGCCATCAGCGTGCCCGGCAGAAACTCGCTGACATGCGCCAGCGTCAGGCGGCGCCGTTCGCCATAGAGTGCCTTCATCTGGCGTAAATGCCGCAGGTAGTGCCCATCCCGCAGAAACTCCGTCACCGCCAATTGGGTGGTCCGGTTCGGCGCCGGGGCCAACACGGCGCAGACCTCCACCAGACGCTCCGCCACTGCGCGCGGGGCAACGACGAAACCGAGGCCCAGCGCCGGGCTGATCGTTTTGCTGAACGCGCCGATATGAACGACACGCTCGGCGCCCTCGCCGGCGGCAAGCGCCGGTGCGGCCCGGCCGTCGAGCTGTAGTTCTCCGAGATAGTCGTCTTCGATGATCCAGGCCCCCCTTGTCGCCGCCCATTCGAGCAGCGCGCGCCTGCGTGCCGGCGACATCGTGACGCCCAGCGGTGCATGCTGGCCGGGCGTGACCAGCGCCAGCAAAGCGTCTGGCGCGCTGGCGACGCCGGCTTCGACGCGCAGCCCCTCGGCATCAATGGGTACGGGTACGACCTCGGCTCCGGTCACTTCCAGTGCTCGCCTTCCGAGCGGATACCCTGGCTCCTCGAGCCACGCCTTGCGGCCGTGCGCGCGCAGGGCGGTCAGTGCCAGCATCAGACCCTGCCGGTATCCACTGGTAACGATGATTTGATCCGGATGACATTGCATCTGCCTGCTTACGGCCAGGTGGCTCGCGATCTGGGCTCGCAGGGCAGGCTCGCCGCGCGGATCAGCATAGGCCGTGTAAGCGAAGGCATCGGCGCGTACGGCACGCGTCCGCATGCGGGCCCAGAGCTTGGCGGGAAACGCGTCGTGGGCAGGTACGCCCATTTGGAACGGAAGCGGGACGCTCGAGAACGGGCGGGTGAAATCCGCCAGAGGCCCATCGAGTGCGGCTTCGCCGCCGGCTCGCCCGACAGGTAGCCGCGCGCATACGTGTGTGCCCGCGGAGCCCGCGCCGAACACCAGATTCTCGGCGATCAGACGGTCGTAGGCGACACGGATGGTGCCGCGGGCGACGCCAAGCTGCGCAGCGAGGTCCCGGCCGGAAGGAAGACGCTGTCCAGGTAGGAGCCGACCCTCGACGATCGCCTGTCGCAGGCTCGCATGGATCTGGTCGCCGATCGGCACGGCGGTTGCGCGGTCCACCAGAACGGACAGCACGGCGGGCGAATTCGGGTGATTCATTTTGGGCCAGTCGTTTCTCCACTTTTTGGGCCTGTATCTTCAATGCCTGGCGGAGTAACTTTGCGTTATGACATGAATCGCGGCCCAAGTCGATAGGCGGCTCGGGCGCGCGGACCGCGACGCTAGACCCCATCACCAACAGAAAAGGACCGAGATGACCCGCTTGAATTGGCAAGAGATAGCGCCTGACGGCGCGAAGGCGCTTTTTGGTATCCACCACTATGTCACGAAGAAGACGGATCTCCCCGAGGAGCTTGTCCACCTCGTGTTCCTCCGCGTCTCCCAGATCAACGGATGCGCGCATTGCATTGACATGCATAGCCGCGATCTCAGAAAGACCATGTCGGTCGACAAGATCACGCTGGTTCCGGTGTGGGATGAAGTACCGCACCTATTCGCCGAGCAAGAGCGGGCCGCGTTGGCCTGGGCGGAGGAAGTGACGCGCGTCAGTGAGACGCATGCCTCAGACGAAGCCTATGCGGCCGCATCGGCAGCATTTTCGCCCAAGGACCTCGTTGATCTCACTATTACGATTGCCGCCATGAACGCATTCAATCGTCTCGGCGCCCCGTTTCGGCTTCCAGTTGCGGCAGCGGCGTAATGCGGGAACGCAGACCGCCCTCATGCATTCAGTCGGGTAGCCCACACAGTTGAACACTGATCCTTCAACACTCCTTTATCGACCGAGGGGTGCTCGAAGGGCATTCAGCCATTTTCCGTTTCCGGTATCAGCCGATCCTCCGAATGAGAGCCAGATCTTCGGAGAAAAATCGGGCTAATTGAGCGGGAATCTGGTGCAAGTAAGTGGTTTGGAAGCTGCAGAGTCGCGCTAATGGAAATCAAGCCAGCAAGGAATCAAGTCTCGACTGCTGCCTGTGCCAAAGCAGCCATTCGTTCAGCGATGGGCAATGACGGTTACTGGCCGATAGCTGCCCTCGAGGGCGGATCCGGGATTTCGATCAGGAACTGTGGGAACGCAATCAGGTGCATCACCATCGCCGCTTCGAGGATCTCGCCGTCGGCCGCAGCTTCCTGTCGCATGCCAAATCGACGCGACGCGGCGGCTGGGCCAAGGAGGCCGATTACTTCTATCGCAAGGCCACCCACGATGGCGCCGCGGTTCGCGTGCAGCAGAAGATCATCGAAGTCGACCCGCGCGCGCCACCCGAGGTGTGGGGATTGGGCCTGCGTCCCGACATCATCGCCAAGGGTGTCAAGGCAGTGCTAGCCGGGGCAAGGGATAGCTACGGCAGATCTTCCTCGCCTTCAGGCACCACGCTTCGGCCCGTTCTGCAAGCCTTGCTCCAACGGCCTGTCGAGATCTTCGAGACTCAGACCCAGCCTTCCGCAGTGCAACGCGACGCGCTGCCATCGCGCGTACCATTGCTGCTCCAGCCGCTCATATCGGCTGAGCTCCTCACGCAAGCGTACGATGGTGCGGTCCTGGAAGGCCAACTCCTCGTCGAGCCCACGCGACCGGGACGGCCGGTCCGGGCATGCCAGCGCATGTTTGGCCGCCTGGAAGGCCCGCAGGATGTCGGGATGACGACTAAGTGCCTGCCGCGAGTATCCCGAGAAGGACTCGATACGCTCCCATGCCAGCTGACGGCCCAGTTCCCGATCCCGCCAGCGCTCCAGCTCGGCGAGGATGGTTGCCAATCTATCGGCGCTAACCTTCGCGTTTGCCCGGATCAGCTTTCCCATGTCGATCTCCTTCGTCGAGATAGGGGCGGAGGTCCGCCTCTCCCAGTCCCAGCGTGGCCAACTGCTGCATCAGCTGCGCGTAGCGATGCTTCAGGTGTCGGTACCAATCCGATCGCGCCGGCACACCCTTGCTCCGATCCACCGCCGTACGCAAGCTGACCTGCACGACCGCAGCCTGCCGCATGAGTTCATCTCGGCGCGCTTCGTCCCCGTTGATCCACAGGAAGTCCTCGCAGTTCGCCGTGCACTGCAGGTGACGCTCGCAGGGCGAGAGCTGGAAGTCGTGGATGCACATGCCCGGCCCCACGTCGTGGATGGCATGGATACGCGCAGCGAGGAACGTCCGCGTCATCTCCGCCGGAAGGGCCTTGATCTGTTCGGCAACTTGTCCTTGCATTCGGCCGCCCATGATCTCCTCGATTACCTTGGCAGACCGCTGGGCATAGGTCAGGTGCTGATAGGCCTTTGTGTCGGCCGCGTGCTTGCGTCCAAACCATTTCGTCTGCACCAGGTCCGGGGCACCCCCTTCATCCAATAGATGATTGAGGAAGTGACGCAGCCCGTGCGAACGGACCTGGAGTCGTTGCCCATCTTCCCCTTGAACACCGTAGCGATCGAAGACCGACGCACAACCGGTACGTCCCGCCAGGAAGTCCCCCATGTTTTGATCGGTGACGGGCTGCGCGGCGTAGGTTAGCGTCGAACGGGTACCGTGGTGCATCTGGTTCCGATACACGACGCACAGGGCTTCGTGCAATGCCAAGGCCTGCCCGGCCGACCCCGGAATGACTGGCGCATTCCAGTGATCGCGGGCAATACCCTCCAGCAGCGCGTCGCGTTTGACTCGCAGCCGCCGGTCGACCACCTCGTACGGAATCCGCCGGCTTTGAAGGAACAGTGGCACACTGGCGCTTTGGAGCCCCAGTGCAGTCCGGATGGCCGCGCTATCGAGTTCATCGGCGAGCACGACGTCGGACAGCAGCACACCGGTCTCGCTGTACCGTCGCCCCACACTGCGCGCGCCGGCCGTTGCCGTCCGCAGTTCAGCGACCACGTCCTGGACGAGCGCCTCCGTAGCAGACAGCAGTGTCTTGTGACACCATTCGACCGCGACGTCATCGCCCCCGCCCTTGAGCCGCGCGTAGCGCAGGCTTCGGCTGCCGTCTCGTGCCACAGAGATCGGTTGCTCGGGCAGCGTCAGCCCTTCGCCAACGCGCAGGCCTGTGCAGACCATGATGGTAGCGATCAGGATCAGGATCCGGTCCGCGCTGACCGGATCACCTGGTGGTGCGTTGCGGGGAATGATTTGATACAGGTGACCAATCGCCCGCATGGCCTCCTCTGTGGGCAGACGATCAGAGGTGCCCGCACCACCCAGGAAGCCATCCGTGGAACCCTCGATCATCGACTGGGGCCGCACCTTGTTGCGACAGCGCCAGTCGAGCCTGATCCGGCAGAGTCCATGGTGATCGAGGGCATCCGCAAGCTCTTCCATGTGACCGACGGCCTTGTAGGCGCTGGAGGCCATTTCTCGTGCAAACAACTGCGCGGCCGCGAGATCGAGATGGTCGGACCGGAGATCGGGAAGCGCCAGGCCAGTTGCGTCCAGTTGGTCGAATACATAGCGCGCCGCCCGAATGAACACCATATGGCTGCCAGCGGATTGACCACGCTGCTGGTGCCGCAGACACACCAGGGCCTTTAAGATGTCCGCGAACGGCCGATCCAAGGGGGGTGCTGCAACCCTAGCGGTCTCGCGATGCTGGGTGAACAGCAACCGCAATGCAGGCCGGCAAGCCTTATAGGCGCGCGTGCGGTGACGGTAGCTCGCCGACACGTCCCACACCGCATCACTCCATCGCACACCCGCGAACGGCAAGCTCGCTTTCGCGGTCGCAACAAGGCGCGATGCATTTTCGATCCAGTTCGCAGAGACGGCATTGCTGGAGCGCCCGACCGCCGCCATGGATTTACGTCTTATTGGTTCGTTTGCCATATCGCGCCACCTCCTGCACGACCTCACCAACCGCATAGATGACTTCATCCATCTGGATCGCCACACGTTCACCGTAACGCTCTCGGCGCTCTTCCCGGCTACGCAGCAATTCGGCCAGCACTGCCTCATGATCCGCCTCCACGTATGGCCGGAACTTCGGGCAGACATAACAGGAGAACGGCGGATCGAGATCGCAACGTTGCGACTTGCCGCAGGCACCAATCTCGACGTCCGGCACGGCGTGCATATCGCCCAGGAAGTGCACCCGCTTGTGGAGCGGTACCGAGCCCACTGAATCTTCCAAGGCTGGCTGGCCACGGAACAGCTTCAGGAGGGGACCCAGGCGCACCGCTGCGGCACGGTCGAGCATCGCCGTGAGACGCCGCCCCTTCAAGGCGTAATAGACGTGCACACTCTGCGTGTCGGAATGATCCAGCATAGCCGCCAGGACACGCCGGGAGACGCCAAGCTCCACCATCGTCGTCGCAAAGGTGTAGCGCAGCCGGCGGGACGACAGGTGCAACGGCGCCATCGTACGCGGCGAGAACACACGCATCCGCGTGCCGAATCCTCTAATGAGGGCGAGGAACTGTTTCGATGTGAGGTGATGCACGTACTCTCCCACCCCGGTGTTCTGCTTCCATGCATCAGGAGTGTCCCGTAAGAACAGCGCACGTGGGTGCTCTCCGCAATCGACGGAACAATTGACCTCCAGCAGCTCTCTGAGAACACGCGCCAGCTCGTCCCCGACGCGCTCGTCAATGAAGTCCTGCCGAGGGGCCCGCCCTCGCTTCTTGATCCGCGGAATGGAGAGCACCCAGTTCGGTGGAACCTCGAGGCCATCCAGGCTGTTCTTGAAGTCCGCTTCGCGAAGCAGGCAATAGTTGGCCGGATTACGTCCGTAGGCGAGGCTGAGCGCGACTGCAGCTCGCTCCATGACATGCTGCCTATCCGGCGAACGGTCTTCTTTCAACGCCCGGCGCAGTGCCATCAACTCTGTGTCCGAGAGCGGGCCGCAGTCTTCGTCATCCAACTCCACTGCAAGCCTGGAATATCGTGCGGGGATGCGGACCTCATCCAGCCGGAACGCAAACTCCTCGTCAAAGCCGAGGCACTCCAGCATCTCCGCGGACCATCGATACCAACTGCGCAGTGCATAGAATTGATCGAGTGCCTTGCGCTCCCGCAGAACCTGCACGCATCGGTCCACCAAGCTGCGCAGTGAGACGCGCAGGCTCGGAATACTGGAGAAGTGCGTGAGGATATGCCATCGCTGCTGGATGTCTTCCGCCATCGGCTCACCGCTGGACGCGCCGCCGCTCAACGCACTAAGCGCGTGTCGAAGGGCGTTACCTGCGCTGGCACTTGCGACCTGCGTCAGCAGCAAGATCGTCCAACGCCTTAATGCATAGGCGACGATGAAGTTCGATTGCGACCAACATGCCCAGTCGAACGCCTGATGGCCGGTCGGTACATTGAATTTCCACACCGATTGGGTCAGATCCATCACTCGACCGTCCCGATCAACCACATGGTCTGGCAACTCCGCCAGGTCGTGCTCTCGAAGTAGCGGCGCCATTTCGCGGTTGATTTCGGCATTCGTCATGAGCGACGAACGGTCCCAAGGAGTGAGGCCTGATAGCTCAGACTGATCTCGCTCGCCTCCTTTCGGATCGCATCGGCGATGTATGCCCTGATGGAAGTCGGCGAGCGCCATCCGAAGAAGTACATCATGTTCTTGTCGATCCGGTCTTCGTCGAGACCGCGGTTCACGCCTTGAGCTCGGAAGAGCGTCGCGCACGTTGTGCGCAGGGCGTGCGGATGCAGATCCCGGAACTGCGGATGTACGGCGCCAATCTGATCCAGGATGCCATTGACACGGAACAGACTCATCGGCTGCCCACTCCGCGCGAGGAACAGGAACGGCGTCCGATCGGATCCTGCAATCTCTCGGCGTCCGCTGCAGATGTAGTCATCGAGCAGCCGTGCGAGAGACATATCGCACGGCAGTATGCGCGACTCCGTCTTGACCTGCGGCTCGTCAAGCCGAGGGTCGTCTGGATCGTCAGGGGACCGCCGGATCTGCACCATTGGTACCGGTCGCGATAGCAAGCAGTCCCCCATGCGCAGCTTGAGCACCTCGCCTCGTCGCAGGCCAAGCGTCGCCATCAGCAACAAGATAAGGTAGTTTCGTGGCTGATAGGCTGGCTTCCACGGATTGCCGTCACTTCCCGGGCGACAGATCTCCACCAGAGACGCAAGCTCGTCGCTACTCAGCGCGGTCGCGTGTTCCTGCAGTTCGGTTCGAGCAATTCCCGTGGAAGCGAACGTCCGCTGCAGGACCTGAAGCTTGGCGCGGATCTGTCCGATCTCGGGGCTGCCGACCGGCCACTTAGCCATCGCGTTCTCGAGATGCCAGGTGATGAACTGCGATATGACCCGCATACGATAGGCCACCGTATTCGGTGAAACGACCAATTGCCTCACCGATCCGCGGCTTTGAAAGCTATGGCGCAGCCAGGGGTACAGCCGGCTGACGATCTCTTCGGGCGTAAGTCCATCCCCGCTTTCTAGCCGCTCTCTCACAGGAATGGTCTGCATGGAACACCATGCCCAGAACAGGCCGAGCACATACAGCGCCTTCTCCTGACTGCTGGATGCCAGCCGGGGCCGCAAGCGCAAGAGCAGGTACATGTTGATCCATGTGATCGGCTGGCGGTCCACGTCGAGCAGGATCGGTATCCGCTCACCGGTTTGGTGTCGGACCATGACGACGTGGAAGTGAGGAGTCATGGATCGCCCTCCGCAAGGAATCGAGACTCTGGCGGCGAGGCTCCGGTGGGCTCGCGCCTTTCACTGCATCGTCAAACCATAGACAACTGCACCGCTCAATGCCAACCCCGCTATGCGTTGCCTCCGCCGAAGTCGACATTCTCGCTTTGTGCTGTGATTCTCACTTTTCTTAGATGGATGGCCGCCAAATCTTTACACAGCACCACTGCCCATAAAGTACTGATTAAAAAGAAAAACCCCGCACAAAGGCGGGGTTGATGTTTACAGTTTTCCGTTACGCAATCTCAGAACGGAATATCGTCATCCATATCTTCAAAGCCGTTCGACGGGCTTTGCTGCGGGCGGCGTTGCCCGCCGCCTTGTGCGCCGCCACCCTGGGCGCCGCCCTGGGCACGGCCGCCGCCGTAGCCGCCACCACCACCGCCTGCGCCAGCACCACCGGCGCCGCCCTGGGCCTCGCGGCTGTAGCCGCCGCCACCGCCGCCGAAGCTGCCTTCCTCACCGCCGCCCGCCGAGCGGCCGCCCAGCATCTGCATCTGGTCCGCGACGATTTCGGTGCTGTACTTGTCCTGGCCAGCCTGGTCCTGCCACTTGCGCGTGCGGATGCGGCCTTCGATATAGACCGACGAGCCCTTCTTCAGGTACTGGCCGGCGATCTCCGCCAGCTTGCCGAAGAACGCGATGCGGTGCCACTCGGTGGCTTCCTTGAACTCGCCGGACTGCTTGTCCTTGTAGCGATCGGTCGTCGCCAGGCGAATGTTCGTCACGGCGTCGCCGCTGGGCATGTAGCGGGTTTCCGGGTCGGCGCCCAGGTTACCGACGAGAATGACTTTGTTGACCGATGCCATGTAAATGTTCTCCAAGAACCGCGCCCCGCTTCCCTGCGGCGGCACGGCATGACTGATTTGCTTGTGGGTCGTCCGTCACAGGACGTAAACGACAACACGGTAAACGACATCACGCGCCCCCGGATATCCGGTCGGGCGCGTGTAGATGCTAACCCCGTTAAGACGAAAAAGCGTTTCGGACTGCTACGGATATGACAACAAGTGTGTCTAACCCGCCACTGCCGACGCACCCTCCTGCCCGCGGGCCGGTGGCGCCTTCATGCTCCACGCGATTATAAGCCAGAGCACCAGCACGGCCGCGCAACCGAGGAATACCGCGCTGCGCCCCTCGTGCTTGAGCAGCCAGCCGCCCACCACACCGCCCAGGAACAGCCCCAKCGCCTGSGTGGTGTTGTAAACCCCCAGCGCCGCGCCCCGCCCGGCCGCCGCGTAGCGCGACACCAGCGACGGCTGCATGGCCTCCAGCACGTTGAATGCAACAAAGAACAGCAGCAGTACACCCACTATCGGCCACAGGCCCTGCACCGCCGCGAACAGCAGCTGCACCACCGTCATCAGCGCCACCGAGGCCAGCAGCACCGGGCGCACCCGGCCATAGCGCTCGGCAGCCATCATCGGCCCCAGCATCAGCACGAAGGAGACCAGCACCACGGGCAGGTAGACCTTCCAATGCTGGTCCAGCGGCATACCGGCGTCGGCCAGCATGGCCGGCACGACCATGAACATCGCCACCTGGCTGGCGTGCAGCGCCAGCACGCCCACGTTCATGCGGATCAGGTCCGCATTCAGCAGCACCTGCCGGAACGGCATGCGCACCGGATGCGGCGGCGGCGGGGCCGGCACCAGGAACAGCGTCACGCCGATGGCCAGCACGCCCAGCACCGCCATCAGCCCGAAGATGCCGGACATGCCGATGCTCTTCAGCAGCGGCGAGGCAATCACCAGCGAGAGCGCGAAGGTCAGCCCGATGCTGCCGCCGACCATCGCCATGGCCTTGGTGCGATGGCGCTCGCGCGTCAGGTCGGCAATGCAGGCGGTGATGGCCGCCGAGATGGCGCCCATGCCCTGCATCGCCCGGCCRATGGTGATGCCAGCCAGGGTGTCCGAGAACGCCGCGACCAGCGCGCCGGCCACGAACAGCAGCAGCCCGGCCACCATGACCGGCTTGCGGCCGATGCGGTCGGACAGCCAGCCCAGCGGAATGTGGAGGAAGGCCTGCATCAGGCCATAGATGCCCATGGCCAGGCCGATGCGCTGGGCGTCCTGTCCGTCGGGCAGGCCGCGCGCGTACTCGGCGAACACCGGCAGGATCAGGAACAGGCCCAGCATGCGCAGCGCGAAGATGCTCGCCAGCGAGAGACTGGCACGCAACTCGCTTTTCGTCATGCGGTCGCGCGCGGGCGCCGTCTGGGCGGCCGGGTCGGCAAGATTGGCGGGCTGGGGAGAAGAAGGAATCGACGGCATTGCGCTCGTGAATGGAAATCTGACTCGGTCGATGCGAAGCACCCGGATGGTGGGCCATGTGGCGCCCGTCCGCATGCCGGATGGCCAACGGGCAACCCGGGAAACCGAAGTTCGGTATATTAGCAGGTTTGCTTCCCCGCGCTTTCCGGGTCACGCGGCGGCCGAACCGCCGCCTGGCGCCTGGRTCGGAGCGGCGCTTCAGGCGTTGTGCAAGGCACTTTGAACATTCCGTGAGACCGACCTGTCCGCCCCCGGCGGCAGCGGCGGCCTGGCTGGGCAACTAATCGGTATATGGAAGAAATCAAGATCCGTGGGGCGCGTACCCACAACCTGAAGAACATCAACCTCGACCTGCCGCGCAACAAGCTCATCGTGATCACGGGGCTGTCGGGGTCCGGCAAGTCGTCGCTGGCGTTCGACACGCTCTATGCCGAGGGCCAGCGCCGCTACGTCGAATCGCTGTCCGCCTACGCCCGCCAGTTCCTGCAGTTGATGGAGAAGCCCGATGTCGACCTCATCGAGGGCCTCTCCCCGGCCATCTCGATCGAGCAGAAGGCCACCAGCCACAACCCGCGCTCCACCGTGGGCACGGTCACCGAGATCCACGACTACCTGCGCCTGCTGTTCGCGCGCGCCGGCACGCCCTACTGCCCGGACCACCACATCGCGCTCCAGGCGCAGAGCGTCTCCCAGATGGTGGACGCCGCGCTGGCCCTGCCCGAGGACACCAAGCTGATGATCCTGGCGCCCGTGGTGGCGGACCGCAAGGGCGAGCATTCGGACTTGTTCGATACGATGCAGGCCCAGGGCTTCGTGCGTTTCCGCGTGCGCTCGGGCGGCGGCACGGCCCATGAGGCCGAGGCGAAGGTCTACGACATCGACTCGCTGCCCAAGCTCAAGAAGACCGAGAAACACAGCATCGAGGTGGTGGTGGACCGCGTGAAGGTACGCGCCGACCTCAAGCAGCGCCTGGCCGAATCGTTCGAAACCGCGCTGCGGCTGGCCGACGGCCGTGCCATCGCGCTGGAGATGGATACCGGGCACGAGCACGTGTTCAGTTCGCGCTTCGCCTGCCCGATCTGCTCGTATTCCCTTCAGGAACTGGAGCCCCGGCTGTTCTCGTTCAACAACCCGATGGGCGCCTGCCAGAGCTGCGACGGGCTGGGCCAGATCACCTTCTTCGATCCGAAGCGCGTGGTGGCCTTCCCCAATCTCTCGCTGGCCTCGGGCGCCATCAAGGGCTGGGACCGCCGCAACCAGTTCTACTTCCAGATGCTGCAAAGCCTGGCGGCGTTCTACGACTTCGACACCGATACCGCGTTCGAGGACCTGCCCGCCAACGTCCAGCAGGTGGTGCTGCACGGCTCGGGCGAGGTAGAGATCCCGTTCACGTATATCAACGAGAAAGGCCGCACCACGGTGCGCGCCCATGTGTTCGAGGGGATCATCCCGAACCTGGAGCGCCGCTACCGCGAGACCGATTCGGCGGCCGTGCGCGAGGAACTCGCCAAGTACCAGAACAACCAGCCCTGCCCGTCCTGCGAAGGCACCCGGCTGCGYACCGAGGCGCGCCACGTGAAGGTGGGCGAGGACGACCAGGCGCGGGCCATCTACGAGGTCAACGGCTGGCCGCTGCGCGACGCGCTGACGTGGTTCCTGACCCTGAACCTGCACGGCGCCAAGCGCGAGATTGCCGACAAGATCGTCAAGGAAATCACTGCGCGGCTGAACTTCCTGAACAACGTGGGGCTGGACTACCTGTCGCTGGAGCGCAGCGCCGACACGCTCTCGGGCGGCGAGGCCCAGCGCATCCGGCTGGCCTCCCAGATCGGCTCCGGGCTGACCGGCGTGATGTATGTGCTCGATGAGCCATCCATCGGCCTGCACCAACGCGACAACGACCGCCTGATCGGCACGCTCAAGCATCTGCGCGACATCGGCAACTCGGTGCTGGTGGTGGAGCACGACGAGGACATGATCCGCGCCTGCGACTACGTCGTGGACATCGGCCCCGGTGCCGGGGTACATGGCGGGATGATCGTGGCCGAGGGCACGCCGCCGCAGATCGAGGAGGCGCCGGGCTCGCTGACGGGCCAGTACCTGTCCGGCAAGCGCCGCATCGAGGTGCCCAAGACGCGCGCCAATCCGGACGAGGAGCGGCTGCTGCGCATCGTCAACGCCACCGGCAACAACCTGCGCAACGTGACCGCCGAGATTCCGGTGGGGCTGCTGACCTGCATCACCGGGGTGTCCGGCTCGGGCAAGTCCACGCTGATCAACGACACGCTCTACCACGCCGTGGCGCGCCACCTGTACGGCAGCACGGCCGAGCCGGCCGCGCACGACCATATCGAAGGGCTGGAGCACTTCGACAAGGTCATCAACGTCGACCAGAGCCCGATCGGTCGCACGCCGCGCTCGAACCCCGCCACCTACACCGGCCTGTTCACGCCGATCCGCGAGCTGTTCGCGGGCGTGCCGTCGGCCAAGGAGCGCGGCTACGATCCGGGCCGGTTCTCGTTCAATGTGAAGGGSGGCCGCTGCGAGTCCTGCCAGGGCGACGGCGTGATCAAGGTGGAGATGCACTTCCTGCCCGACGTCTACGTGCCGTGCGATGTCTGCCACGGCCAGCGCTACAACCGCGAGACGCTGGAAGTCCTCTACAAGGGCAAGAGCATTTCCGAGGTGCTGGACCTGACCGTGGAGCAGGCCCACGAGTTCTTCAGCGCCGTGCCGGTGGTGCGCCGCAAGCTGCAGACACTGCTGGATGTGGGGCTGGGCTATATCCGGCTGGGCCAGTCGGCCACCACGCTGTCTGGCGGGGAGGCGCAGCGGGTGAAGCTGTCGCTCGAACTGTCCAAGCGCGACACCGGCCGCACGCTCTACATCCTCGACGAGCCGACCACGGGCCTGCACTTCCATGACATCGAGCTGCTGCTCAAGGTCATCCACAAGCTGCGCGACCAGGGCAACACGGTGGTGATCATCGAACACAACCTGGATGTCATCAAGACCGCCGACTGGCTGCTGGACATGGGCCCCGAAGGCGGCGCCGGCGGCGGGCAGGTGATCGCCAAGGGCACGCCCGAGACCGTGGCCAAGAGCCGCGCCAGCTTCACTGGCAAGTACCTCGCCCCGCTGCTCAAGCGGGGATAAGACCGCACCCCGGGCGCGCTACCGCGTCTGGGCTTCCGGCACACCGGTCACGCCGGCGGGCGGGTCTTCCTTCATCCGGCTGCGGTTCATCAGCCCGGCCTGCTCCAGCACCGGGTAGGCCGTGGCGCAGAACAGCGAGTTGAGTCGCTTCATTTCGCTGATGACGTCCAGGTGGAGCGAGCTGGTCTCGATGCTCTCCGTCGTCTGCACCGCCACGCGCTGCAAATGCGTCCGCGCGTACTTCCGCTCCAGTTCGCGGAAGTTGGCCTTCTCGCCCATCAGCTGCTGGGCGCTGCGGATATCCCCGTTCAGGAACACCGACAAACCCAGGCGCAGGTTGGCCACCAGYCGGCCATGCATCTCGGTGATCTCCTGCATGCCGGCCTCGGAGAACGCCAGGTTGTGGGCGATCTTCTTGTCCTTGGCGTCCAGGATCACCCGTTCGATCAGGTCGCCCGCATGTTCGAGGTTGATGGTCAGCGAGATGATTTCCGTCCAGCGCTGGCCGTCGTGCTCGTCCAGCGCCTCGGTGCTGATCTGGGTCAGGTACAGCTTGATGGCCGTGTAGAGGTCGTCCACCTCGTTGTCGATGCGGCAGGTGGCCGTGGCGAGCTTGGCGTCGTTGGTGCGCAGCACGCGCAGCATGTTGTCCAGCATCTGCTCGATGCGGTCGCCGATGCGGAGCACCTCGCGCGCGGCATTGGACAGCGCCAGCGTGGGCGTGGGCAGCGCGGCGGGGTCGAGGTGGCGCGGCGTGACCTGGCTGTCGCCGGTGTTGCGGCCGGGCAGGATGGCCTCGCAGATCCGCGCCAGGGGCGCCGTGGCCCCCAGCAGCAGCGCGGCCAGCGCCAGGTTGAACAGCAGGTGGAAATTGACGATGAGCCGCTGCGGGTCGGTGCTGACCAGCGCCAGCAGTTCCTCGGCCTGGTTCAGCAGCGGCAGCGCGATCACGCACCCGAGCAGCCGCGACAGCAGGTTGCCCAGCGTCACGCGCTTGCCCGGCTGGTTGTTGCCCGAGGTGGTCAGCAGCGCCGAGATCCCCGACCCCAGGTTGGCGCCGAGCACCAGCGCCAGCGCCACATGGATCGACACCACGCCCGCCGACGCCAGCGCGCCGCAGAACAGCACCACGGCCAGGCTCGAATAGCAGAGGATGGTCAGCACCGCGCCAATCAGCATGTCGAGCGCGGCATCGCCGGTCAGCGTGCTGAACAGCACCTTCACGCCGGCCGCCTGCACCACGGGGCGCGTGGCGATCGAGATCAGCTCCAGCGCGAGCGTAATCAGCCCGAGCCCGATCAGCACCCGGCCCACGTGCCCGGGGCGGCTGCCCTTCCAGCTCAGGTGGAGAATCACGCCGACGAAGATCAGCAGCGGCGAGAGCCACGACAGGTCCATCGAGAAGACCTGCACCATCAGCGCGGTGCCGACGTTGGCGCCGAGCATGATGGCGAGCGCGGGCGCCACGGCGATCAGGCCCTGTCCCACGAACGAACTGACGATGACGGCGGTGGCGTTGCTGCTCTGCACAAGCCCGGTCACGCCGAGCCCGGCCGCGAAAGCCGTGAAGCGGTTCGACACGCTGACTGACAGCACATGGCGCAGATTGGCGCCATACACGCGCAGGATGCCGACCTTGACGATGTTGGTGCCCCAGACCAGGAGCGCCACGCCAGATAGAAGATGGAGAAGTACGCCCATTGCGCGTCCTTATTCCTTCGTGACCGGTGCCGATGTCAGCAATCGAGGCTCCGCCCGGTCATCATGTTGTTGTCAAGGGGGCATTATGCGCCGCGCCCCCGGACCCGGCAATGGAGGGGAAAACAACGGCGGGCGCGGGCGCAGGGCTCAGTGGCCCTCGAAATTGCAGACCGTGAACAGCGGCAGGCCGCTCTTGTGCAACAGCTTCGAGCCGCCGAGTTCAGGCAGGTCGACGATCGCCGCGCCCTCCACCACGGTCGCACCCAGACGCTCCAGCAGCTTGCGGCCGGCCATCATGGTGCCGCCGGTGGCGATCAGGTCGTCGACCAGCAGCACGCGATCACCGGGCTTGCAGGCATCGGCGTGGATCTCCACGGTGGCGCTGCCGTACTCGAGCTCGTACTCCTCGGCCACGGTCTGGAACGGCAGCTTGCCCTTCTTGCGGATCGGCACGAAGCCGAGGTTCAGCTCGTACGCGATGATCGAGCCGAGGATGAAGCCGCGCGCGTCGATGCCGGCCACGAGGTCCAGCTCCTGGTCCATGTAGCGGTGCACGAATACGTCGATCAGCACGCGCAGGGTCTTGGGGTTCTGCAGCAGCGGGGTGATGTCGCGGAACATCACGCCGGGCTGGGGCCAGTCCGGCACGGTGCGGATGCGGTCACGCAGGTAACCGGTGACGTCGCCGAGGTCGGGGGACTGGATGAGGGAATCTGCCATGGGGATTTGCGTCGAAATGGAAATCGCGTGCCGCCTGCGGTAACGGGCTACCACCCGCCCCGCGCAGGGCCGCCGCACAATGGCCCGGCCGGCCTGGACCGGCTCCGGACACCCGTAACCATACAGGAGACTGCAATGGCCAAGAAAATTCTGATGCTGGTTGGCGACTTCGCCGAAGACTACGAAACGATGGTGCCCTTCCAGGCACTCCAGATGGTGGGCCACGTGGTCCACGCCGTCTGCCCGGACAAGAAGGCCGGCGACCACTGCGCCACGGCCATCCACGACTTCGAGGGCGACCAGACCTACACCGAGAAGCGCGGCCACAAYTTCACGCTGAACGCGACGTTTGCCGATGTCGATCCGGCTGCGTATGACGCAATCGTCATTCCGGGCGGCCGCGCCCCCGAATACCTCCGCCTGAACGACCGCGTGCTGGAGATCGTGCGCCACTTCGCCACGGCGAACAAGCCGATCGCGGCGGTCTGCCACGGCGCCCAGTTGCTGGCCGCGGCCGGCGTGCTCGAAGGCCGCACCTGCTCCGCCTACCCGGCCTGCGCGCCGGAAGTCCGGCTGGCGGGCGGCAAGTACGCCGATATTCCGGTCGATCAGGCCCATACCGACGGCAACCTCGTCACCGCGCCCGCGTGGCCGGCCCACCCGGCATGGCTGGCCCAGTTCCTGACCGTGATCGGAACCCGGATCACCCAGTAGTCATCCAGTCGACGTACAGTAGAGCCTTCCGAACGCGGCGCCAGCCCCCGGCGCCGCCGTCGCAGGAGGCATGCCGATGTGCGAGATCTTCGTCCGGGCCAATCCCGATTCCTACCAGACCCAGTCCCGCTCGCTGCGGCTGCACGGCGTGGCCACGAGCATCCGCCTGGAAAACCTGTTCTGGGAAGTGCTGGAGGAACTGGCGCAGCGCGACGCGATGACGGTCAACCAGTTGCTGACCCGGCTCCATGACGAACTGGCCGAGCATCGCGGCGAAGTGTCGCTGTCGGCCAATTTCGCGTCATTCCTGCGTGTGTGCTGCTTGCGTTACCTGATGCTGCAGGGCGAAGGGCGGATTCCAGCCGATAGCCACGTGCCGATCCGATCACTTGACGCCCACGCGGTGCTGGACGGCCTGCCGCCGTCCTGGGGCGGCGAAGGCTCCTCCCTCAATTCCTGAGCCGCTCTCTATATATAGAGGCGCTCAATCCCGCAGCAGCCGTTCCTCGGCGGACTCCAGTGCCTCCGGCGTGCCGCGCAGCACCACGATATCGCCCGGTTCCAGCACGGTCTCCGGCTGCGGATCGAAGGCGCGGATGCCGCGCCGGCGCACCGCCGTCACCTCCACCCCAATCCGCTCCAGCCCCAGCGCGCCCAGCCGGCGGCCCACGGCCGTGTGCTCGGCGCCGAGCGAGACCGAATGGAGCCGCACGGTGTCGCGCTCGATCATGTCCTCTTCGTCGTCCCGACCGTGGAAGTAGCCGCGCAGCAGGCTGTAGCGCGCGTCACGGGCCTGCTGCACGCCGCGCACCACGCGGCGCATCGGCACACCCAGCAGCACCAGCGCGTGCGAGGCCAGCATCAGGCTGCCCTCGATGATCTCGGGCACCACCTCGGTGGCGCCGGCCTTCTGGAGCGTGTCCAGCTCGGAATCGTCCACTGTCCGCACGATCACGGGCAGCGCCGGCGCCAGCTCCTGCACGTGGTGCAGCACCCGCAGCGCCGACGGCGTGTTGGCATAGGTCACAATCAGCGCGGCGGCGCGGTGGATACCAGCGGCGATCAGCGCCTCGCGGCGGCCGGCATCGCCATAGACCACGGTGTCGCCGGCCCCGGCGGCCTCGCGCACGCGGTCCGGGTCGAGGTCGAGCGCCACGTAGTTGATGCCCTCGCGCTCGAGCATATGCGCCAGGTTCTGCCCGCTGCGGCCAAATCCGCAGATGATCGCGTGCTTCTCGGTCTGCAGGCTCTGGGCGGCGATGCGGGTCATGTTCAGCGACTGCATCAGCCATTCGTTGGCGGCAAAGCGCAGCACGATGGTGTCGCTGTACTGAATCAGGAACGGCGCCGCCAGCATCGACAGCAGCATCGAGGCCAGGATGACCTGGATCAGCACCGGATCCACCAGCCCGATACCATCGATCTGGTTCAGCAGCACGAAGCCGAACTCCCCCGCCTGCGCCAGCCCCAGCCCGGTACGGATGGCCACGCCCTGCCGGGAGCCGAACAGCCGCGCCAGCACCGTGATCAGCACCAGCTTGAACAGGATCGGCACGAACAGCAGGCCCAGCACCAGCCAGATGTGGTCGATCACCACATTGATGTTCAACAGCATGCCGATGGTGACGAAGAACAGCCCCAGCAGCACGTCGCGGAACGGCTTGATGTCCTCCTCCACCTGGTGCCGGTAAGGCGTTTCCGAGATCAGCATGCCGGCCATGAACGCGCCGAGCGCCATCGACAGGCCCAGCCGCTCGGTCAGCGCGGCCATGCCGAGCGTGACCAGCAGCAGGTTCAGCATGAACAGTTCCTGCGAGCGCCGCGCCGCCACCACGTGGAACCAGCGGCTCATCACGCGCTGGCCAAGGAAGAAGATCAGGCCGAGGGCCACCACGATCTTGACCGTGGCCACCCCCAGCGCCGCCGCCAGCTCGCCGGGGTCGCGCGAGAGCGCCGGGATGACGATCAGCAGCGGCACCACGGCCAGATCCTGGAACAGCAGCACGCTGATGATGTTGCGGCCGTGCTCCGCCTCCAGCTCCATGCGCTCGGAAAGCATCTTGGAGACGATGGCCGTCGAGGACATGGCCAGCGCCCCGCCCAGCGCCACCGAGGCCTGCCAGGTCAGCCCGATCCAGGCCGAGAGCGCCCATCCGGCCGCTACCACGAGCAGCATCGTCAGCACCACCTGGGAGCCGCCCAGCCCGAATACGAGCCGTTTCATCGAGCGGAGCTTGCCCAGGTTGAACTCGAGCCCGATCGAGAACATCAGGAAGACCACGCCGAATTCGGCCAGGTACTTGGTCTGGGCGGAATCGTTGGCCAGCGCGAGCGCGTGGGGACCGATCAGGATGCCCACCGCCAGGTAGCCCAGCATGGGTGGCAGTTGCAGCATGCGGAAGGCCACCACGCCAAGAACGGCGGCGGCCAGCAGCACGAGGGTCAGTTCCAGCGGAGAATGCATTCGGCGGGCTTCGGGGAAGACTTGGGGCTTGACCTGGAACGAGCCGGCCGGGCACGCGCGCCGTCCCGGCATCGGTGCCTCGCCGGGGAAACACGGCAAGCGGCGGTCGCCCGGACCCCGTGGCAGAAAAGCCGGGCCGGTCGCCATCGCATTCGTTGGTATACTTCGTCGCCATGATAGCCAATTTCGATGCGGAACGAGCACTTAAGCTCGCCCGCCATACCCTCCAGATCGAAGCCGACGCCGTTTCCGCGCTGGCTGACCGACTGACGCCCGCGTTTACCAAGGCGGTCCAGATGATCCTGGGCTGCACCGGACGCGTGGTCGTGTCCGGCATCGGCAAGTCCGGCCATATCGGCCGCAAAGTGGCGGCCACGCTGGCTTCCACGGGTACGCCGTCGTTCTTCGTGCACCCGGCCGAGGCCAGCCACGGCGACCTGGGCATGATCACCCGCGACGACGTGCTGATTGCGTTCTCCAATTCCGGCGAGACGGCCGAGCTGCTGTCGATCGTCCCGATCGTCAAGCGCATCGGCGCCGGGCTGATCTCGGTCACCGGGAACCCGGAATCGAACCTCGCCAAGCTGTCCGATGCCCATCTGGACGGCGCCGTGGCCCAGGAGGCCTGCCCGCTGAACCTGGCCCCGACGGCCAGCACCACGGCGGCGCTGGCGCTGGGCGACGCCYTGGCCGTGGCCGTGCTGGAYGCGCGCGGCTTTGGCGAGGAAGACTTCGCCCGTTCGCACCCGGGCGGCGCGCTGGGCCGCAAGCTGCTGACCCACGTGCGCGACGTCATGCGCACCGGCAACGGCGTGCCCGAGGTGCGTGAAAACACCCCGCTGGCCCAGGCGCTGATGGAAATCACCCGCAAGGGCCTGGCCATGACGGCCGTGGTGGACCCGGACGGCCACGCCATCGGCGTGTTCACCGACGGCGACCTGCGCCGCCTGCTGGAAACCCCGCGCGACTGGCGCACCGTGCCCATCGGCGAGGTCATGCACCGTAACCCCCACGTGGTGAACCAGGACCAGCTGGCCGTGGAAGCGGTGCAGATCATGGAAGCGAACCGCATCAACCAGCTGCTGGTGGTCGATGGCGACGGCAAGCTCGTGGGCGCGCTCCACATCCATGACCTGACCCGCGCCAAGGTCATCTGAGCGGGGCCGGCGATGCGCGACTTCTTCGGCAGGATCTCCGGTCTGGTCATGCGGCTGCTGCCGCTGCTGCTAATGGCGATGGTCGCCGGCAGCACGTTCTGGCTGGTGCAGATCAACTCGCCCCATGAGGACGAGGCCGCCCAGAACCGCGCCAAGCGCCATGAGGCGGACTACTACATGGACCGCTTCTCGGCCACGGAACTGGACACGACCGGCGCCACCAAGATGCGCTTCACCGGCGTGAAGATGATCCATTTCGAGGACGACCAGACCTACGAGGTGACCACGCCGGCCATGCGCGCCTACCAGCCGGACCGCCCCCCGGTCACGGTCAACGCGGACCGGGGCGTGATGAACTCGGAGGGCTCGGTCATCGACCTGTACGGCAATGCCTTCCTGGTACGGCAACCCGGCGTGGATCCGTCGAAGGACCCGCGCATGACCGCTGCATCGCAATATTTCCAGTTGCTGGTCAATGACGACATCGTCAAGACCGATAAAGCGGTACAACTCACGCGCGGCCCGTCGGTGATGACGGCCAACGGACTGGTCTTCAACAATGTCACGCGCGAAGTACAATTGCTCGGCAACGTACGCGGCACCATCGTCATGAATCCGCCGTCGGGGCAGGCCCGGACCACGCAGTAAGCACAACAACACGCACGCCAGGCGCCGGCAACGGATCGCCCGTCATTCTCTCAGCTGACCAACATGACCCCATCCCTGACGACGTTGTCCTGTCGCCGCATCGTGCCCGCCCTGGCGGTGGCAATCGCCGCGCTCGGCGCGACCCTGGCCCAGCCGGCCCTGGCGGAGCGTGCCGACAAGGACAAGCCGCTGGTGCTGGAGGCCAACAACGCCAGCTATGACGACGTGAAGCAGATCTATACGCTGACCGGCAACGTCGTGCTGACCAAGGGCACGATGGTGCTGAAGTCGGACGCCGCGCAGATCCGCACCGACCCCGAGGGCTACCAGTACGCGGTGGCCACGGCCAATCCGGGACGCCAGGCGTATATCCGCCAGAAGCGCGACGGCGTGGACGAATACATCGATGGCTGGGGCGACCGCATCGAGTACGACGGCAAGCAGGAAATGTCGAAGCTGATCGGTCATGCCCGCGCGGCGCGCATCGCCGGCGCGAAGACCGTCGACGAGATCCGCGGCGCCGTGATCACCTACGACAGCCGCAACGAGTACTACACGGCTGCCGGCGGCGACAACAACACCTCCACCGGCAACCCGTCCGGCCGCGTGCGCGCCGTGCTCTCGCCGCGCGCGGACCCGGCCAGCGGCGCCGCCGCGCCGCCACCGCCGCTGGAACTGAAGCCGGCGCCCGCGCCCGGCAAGCCCTGAACCCCGGACGCGCCCGCCGCGTCACGCATGCATTGACCTGATGAACGACTCCGCCACGCTCGCCCCGAACGCCTCCGCAGCCCCGTCGGCCGCCCGTACCGACAGCAGCACGCTGGTCGTGCGCCACCTGAAGAAGCGCTACGGTTCGCGCACCGTGGTCAAGGACGTCTCGCTGGACGTGAAGAGCGGCGAGGTGGTCGGCCTGCTCGGTCCGAACGGCGCCGGCAAGACCACGTCGTTCTACATGATCGTGGGCCTGGTGGCACTGGATGAGGGCGACATCGTGCTGGACGACCAGCACATCAGCGGCCTGCCGATCCACGAGCGCGCCCGCATGGGCCTGTCCTACCTGCCGCAGGAGGCCTCGGTCTTCCGCAAGCTCAACGTCGAGGAAAACATCCGCGCCGTGCTCGAGTTGCAATTGGAGAAGGGCAAGCCGCTGCCGAAGGCCGAGATCGAACGCCGCCTGGATTCGCTGCTGGACGACCTGCAGATCGCCCATCTGCGCAACAACCCGGCGCTGTCGCTCTCCGGCGGCGAGCGCCGCCGCGTGGAAATTGCCCGGGCGCTGGCCTCCGCGCCGCGCTTCATCCTGCTGGACGAGCCGTTCGCCGGCGTGGACCCCATCGCCGTGGGCGAAATCCAGCGCATCGTGAGCTTCCTGAAGGCGCGCAACATCGGCGTGCTGATCACCGACCACAACGTGCGCGAGACGCTCGGCATCTGCGACCACGCCTACATCATCAGCGAAGGCACGGTGCTGGCCGCCGGCCAGCCTGAGGAAATCATCGCCAACGAGTCCGTGCGACGCGTGTACCTGGGCGAAAATTTCCGCATGTGACCCATCGGCCGCCGCGTGCGGCCGCGCTTCTCCCGGCCTCCACGGCGACAGCCGGGGTCGATCAGGAAGTCAGAGCGATAGGCGATAGCAATTTCCGTTCCATAGTCGGAAGGATGCGCATAGAATAGGTCGCATGAAACCGTCGCTTCAGCTTCGTCTCTCGCAACATCTGGCATTGACCCCGCAGCTGCAACAGTCGATTCGATTGTTGCAGCTCTCGACGCTTGAACTCCAGCAGGAAGTGGAACAGGCGCTGACCGAAAATCCCCTGCTCGAACGCGAAAACGACTGGATCGAAAGCCCGTTGCGGGTAGCCGCCGATGGCTCGGTCAACCTCCAGAGCGCCCCCGCGCCGGCCTCCTCCGAGCCTCAGCCCAACGGCGACGCGCGCACCGATGGCGCGTCCGGCGGTGAGGACGACAACTACAACGACAACGGCAGCGAGGACTACGGCAGYGACTGGAGCCTCGACGACTTCGCCCGCCGCCCCCAGGGCGACGAGGACGAAAAGTCGCCGATGCAGTTGCGCGATGCCGAGCCCACGCTGCGCGAGCACCTGATGGGGCAGTTGGCCCCGCTGAAGATCTCGGTGCGCGACAAGGGCCTGGCCATCTTCCTGATCGAATCGCTCGACGATGACGGCTACCTGAGCGCCTCGCTCGAGGAAATCTGCACCGAACTGCCCGAGGAACTCGAATTCGAGATCGACGAAGTCCACGCGATCCTGACCCTGCTGCAGAGCTTCGACCCGCCCGGCGTGGGCGCGCGCAATGCCGCGGAGTGCCTCAGCCTGCAATTGCGTCGCCTGAAGCACTCCCATCGTGAGCTGGCGCTGACCATCGTCAATCATCATCTGGAACTGCTGGCCGTGCGCGACTACACGCGGCTAAAGAAAGCGCTCCAGGTGGACGAAATAGCACTGAAGGCGGCACACGAACTGATTCGCTCGCTGGCGCCGTATCCGGGGCACGCGTTCAACCGTCCCGAGGCCGACTTCGTGGTGCCCGACGTGTTCGTGCGCAAGAGCGGCAGCGGGTGGATCGCGGCGCTCAATCCGGATGTCATGCCACGGCTGCGCATCAACGACATGTATGCGCAGATCCTGCGCGGCGCGAAGGGCGAAACGGGGACGGCAGGCCTGCAGCAGAAGCTTCAGGAGGCGCGGTGGCTTATCAAGAACATCCAGCAACGATTCGATACGATCCTGCGTGTTTCGCAGGCAATTGTGGAACGTCAAAAGAACTTTTTCACGCATGGCGAAATCGCGATGCGCCCCTTGGTTTTGCGGGAAATAGCCGATACACTCGGTTTACATGAGTCGACCATTTCCCGGGTCACCACGAATAAGTACATGGCCACGCCCATGGGTACTTTCGAGTTGAAGTACTTCTTTGGGAGCCACGTCTCTACGGAGACTGGCGGCGCGGCCTCCTCCACGGCAATCCGCGCGCTGATCAAGCAACTGATAGGAGCCGAAGACCCCAGGAATCCTCTTTCCGACAGCCGGATCGCCGAACTGCTGGGTGAGCAAGGCTTCGTGGTCGCACGCCGCACGGTGGCGAAATACCGCGAAGCGCTCAAGATCCCCGCAGTCAATCTCCGCAAGACTTTGTAGCCGAGCCGCAACCGCCTGCCTGGTGCGGCTCTTTCAGAAGGAGAAGCGCTATGAACTTCAAGATCAGTGGACACCACCTCGACATCACGCCCCCGCTGCGTGAGTATGTGGAAACGAAACTGGAGCGAATTGTCAGGCATTTCGATCAGGTCATCGGCGTGAGCGTGCTGCTATCGGTGGACAACCACAAGGAGAAGGACCGGCGCCAGTACGCGGAAATCAATCTGCATCTGAAGGGGAAGGACATCTTCGTCGAAGCGCATCATGAAGATCTGTATGCGGCGATCGACTGTCTGGTCGACAAGCTCGACCGCCAGGTCATCCGCTACAAGGACCGCGTACAGGGCCACGATCGCGAGGCGGTGAAGTACCAGATGGCCGCCCAGCAACTGACGCAGCAGTAGAGACCTGCAGGCAACCGAAAACAGAGCGGTTGCCGACCCTGCAGAGGACTGAAAAGAAGAGCTCAAGCCGCGCAATCAGCGCGGCTTTTTTGATGGGCGCGCGCCATGGCGGTGACGGTGCGGGCACCTGGAATGTTTCGTTACCTTATTGCCACGCCGGAGGGCGACCCGGGGCCCCCGGGAGCGGTCAAAATGGGAACAAGTGTTCGCAAGCCGCCCGCCTCGGTGTATGCTCCGCCATACAAATAACGACAGGACGGCCCCGGGACACCCCGGGTGGGCAAGCCGGCCGGCACGTCGTGGCACCGCCGCGACCCCGGCGCTGCATCGCAAAATCGCGGTGGAGCCCTGCTCTATAATGGCCGGACGCTCCAATGCGGGCGTCCCAGACAAGATCTCGGTACCCAAGTTTCGCCCCGAATCCGGCGGGACGGCCTTCGCGCCCCGGCCCGCTAACCTGACTTCTCGCGCATCGCCCATGAATCGTTTGGCCAAATTGCTGCCACCCGGCAACATCCATCTCGACGTCACCGTCACCAGCAAGAAGCGGGTGTTCGAGCAAGCCGGGCTCCTGTTCGAGAACAACCATGGCGTGGCGCGTGCTACCGTGACCGATAACCTGTTCGCGCGCGAATCGCTGGGTTCCACGGGTCTGGGTGCCGGCGTGGCCATTCCGCATGGCCGCATCAAGGGTCTCAAGCAGCCGCTGGCCGGCTTCATGCGCCTGGCCGAGCCCATTCCGTTCGAATCGCCGGACGGCAAGCCGGTGTCGCTGTTGATCTTCCTGCTCGTGCCGGAACAGGCCACGCAACAACATCTGGAAATCCTGTCGGAAATCGCCCAACTGCTCTCGGACCGCGAGATGCGCGAGGGCCTCGCCACACTGCCCACGTCGGAAGCGGTGCATGATCTGCTGACGCAGTGGCACCCCTGACTCCCGCCCCAACGGCCGCCTGAAACGGCCTGTCCGCCCCCGAAAGTCATACGCGCATGGAACTCACCGGCGTCACCTCGCAGTCGATCTTCGACGACAACGCAGCCGATATCAAGCTCTCGTGGGTYGCTGGCCTGGAAGGGGCCGACCGGGCCTTCGACGTGGAATTCGCCCGCGAAGCCACCTCGGCGGCGGACCTCGTCGGCCACTTGAACCTGATCCACCCGAACCGGATCCAGGTGCTCGGCAAGCCGGAAATCCTCTACTACCAGCGCCTCGACGACGAGCCGCGCAAGCGCCAGATGGGSGAGCTGATCCTGCTCGAGCCGCCGTTCCTCGTCGTGGCGGATGGCATGGAGCCGCCGCCAGACCTGGAGCTGCGCTGCACGCGCTCGTCCACGCCGCTGTTCACCACGCCGGTGTCGTCGGCGGCTGTGATCGACCATCTGCGGCTCTACCTGTCGCGCATCTCCGCCCCGCGCGTGACGATGCACGGCGTGTTCCTCGACATCCTCGGCATGGGCGTGCTGATCATGGGCGAGTCCGGCCTGGGCAAGAGCGAACTGGGCCTGGAACTGATCTCGCGCGGCCACGGTCTCGTGGCCGACGATGCGGTGGATTTCGTGCGACTCGGACCCGACTTCATCGAGGGCCGCTGCCCGCCGCTGCTGCAGAACCTGCTGGAAGTGCGCGGCCTGGGCCTGCTCGACATCAAGACGATCTTCGGCGAGACGGCCGTGCGCCGGAAGATGAAGCTCAAGCTCGTGGTGCAGCTCGTGCGCCGCAACGACGGCGAGTTCGAGCGCCTGCCGCTTGACTCGCAATACCTCGATGTCCTGGGCCTGCCAATCCACATGGTGAAGATCCAGGTGGCAGCCGGCCGCAACCTGGCCGTGCTGGTCGAGGCTGCGGTGCGCAATACGATACTGCGCCTGCGCGGCATCGACACCTTGCGCGACTTCATGGACCGTCAGCGCGCCGCCATGCAGGCGGACGTGGTCTCGCGCGGCCAGGGCCGCCTGCTCTGATGCGGTGGCGCGTCAACGCGCCACGGCTCTCCATCGTTTGTGCTGTAATGGGCATCGAGCCAATGGATCGGACCCATTCGTAGTGTTTCCACAGCCAAGGAGAGAAGCATGAAGAAGCTGATCGCGATGTGTTTGCTGGTGACCCCGCTGCTGGCCACGGGCGCGTTTGCCCAGAGTGCCTCGGCCCCCGCCGCCTCTGGCGCCAAGGCCCCCAACGCCCAACAGGACAAGATGAAGGCCTGCAACGCCCAGGCCACCGGCAAGAAGGGCGACGAGCGCAACAAGTTCATGAGCGACTGCCTCTCCAACAAGCCCGCCGCCGCCGCCGAACCCAAGACCCAGCAGGACAAGATGACCGCCTGCAGCAAGCAGGGCAAGGGCAAGAAGGGCGACGACTACAAGAAGTTCATGAGCGATTGCCTGTCCAAGCCGGCGGCCTGATCGTCACTTTTTGTGCGCCGGGTGTCATGACGCAGCCATCACCCGGTGCTATCCTTGCAGGGCTATGCGGATCCTCCTCATCACCGGAATCTCCGGCTCCGGCAAGTCTGTCGCCCTCAATGTCCTGGAAGATGCAGGCTACTACTGCGTCGACAACCTCCCGGCACAATTCCTGCCCGAGCTGACCAGCTACCTGGCCGAGCAGGGCTATACCCACCTGGGCGTGGCCACCGACATTCGCAGCCGCGAGTCGCTGGCGCGGCTGCCGGACACCGTGCGCCAACTGGCCGCCGCCGGCCATCAGGTGCAGGTGCTGTTCCTGACCGCCAACACCGACGCGCTGGTGCAGCGCTACTCCGAAACACGCCGCCGCCACCCGTTGTCCGGGCGCGTGGCCGAGGTACCCGCCCTGCCGGGCAGCGCCAATGCCGATGCGGCACCGCACGATACCTCGCTGATCGAAGCCATCGAGATGGAGCGCGAGCTGCTGAGCCCGCTGGCCGAATCGGCGCACCGTATCGACACCAGCAACGTCCGCACCAACACGCTGCGCAGCTGGATCAAAGAGTTGATCCGGGGCGAGGACAGCCAGCAGCTCACGCTGCTGTTCGAATCGTTCGGCTTCAAGCATGGCGTGCCGAGTGACGCGGACATGGTCTTCGACGTGCGCTCGCTRCCCAACCCCTACTACGACCTCGCGCTGCGCCCCCTCACGGGCCGCGACGTGCCGGTGATCGACTTCCTGCAAAGCCAGCCGATGGTGCTGGCGATGGCCGAGGACATCCGCGCCTACGTGGAGAAGTGGCTRCCGAGTTTCATTGCCGATAACCGCAGCTACCTGACCGTGGCGATCGGCTGCACGGGCGGCCAGCACCGCTCGGTGTTTATCGCGGAAAGACTTGCCAACTACTTCCGGGCACATGGTAATGTGCTGGTCAGRCACCGCGAGCTTGCCCCGGCAGGCTGACGCGCCAACGTCCCTCCCTGGTAGTGGAACCGGAACCGGCATCGCATGTCGTCACATCCACCAGACACTGGTCATTCGACGCATCCCGCGCCTGATCTGGACGCGCTGCCCCTGTTTCCGCTCCACACGGTACTGTTTCCCGATGGCCGCCTGCCGCTGCGCGTATTCGAGGCGCGCTATGTGGACATGGTGCGCAACTGCATGCGCGACCACACGCCGTTCGGCGTCTGCCTGATCGCGAGTGGCAACGAGGTGGCGCAGCAGGACCAGCCCACCGTGCCCGAAGACGTGGGCTGCCTGGCCGATATCGTCGACTGCAATATGGAGCAACTGGGCGTGCTGCTGATCGAGGCGCGCGGCCGGCAACGCTTCCAGGTCCTTTCCCACAGCACGCGTGATGACGGCCTGATCGTGGCCCGGGTGGAGTTGCTGCCGCCCGACGAGATCGACTGCAAGCTCGAATTGCTCGGCGAATGCCTGTCGGCGCTGCGGCGCATCGTCAGCGCCATCCATGCAGAGCAGGCCGACAAGTCGCGCCTGCCCTTCAACGAGCCGTATCACTGGGACGACCCGAGCTGGGTCGCCAACCGGCTCTGCGAATTGCTGCCCGTGCCGCTCAAGGCCAAGCAAATGCTGATGGCGCTACCCGATGCCGGCATGCGCATCGAGATCGTCCACCGCTACATGCGTCAGCATCACATCGTCTGACGCCCCTCGCCGTTTCCTGAATTTTCCCTAGAACAAGCCGCCGCGCGCCTGATCTTCGAGCAGCCGCCGCACCGGTGCGGGCGTGCCGAGCGCATCGAGATCGTCGATCGACAGCCAGCGCCGGCTGACGCCATCGTCCGCGCCGCCGCGCAGCGCCAGCGCGCCCAGGTCCACCCGCACCGCGCGGATCAACAGGCGGAAGTGCGTGAACACGTGCGTCAGCTCCCCGGCCAGCGTCGCAGAGGTCGGCTCGCCGAATTGCCGGGCGACCTCGCGCGCGGCGTCCTCGGCTGCGTCTGCATCGAAGGGCACCGTGTCGACGGGGATCTCGGGCAGGCTCCACAGGCCGCCCCAGATACCGCTGTCGGGTCGTAGATTGACGAGAACGTCGCGGCCGTGGCGGATGATCAGCATGACGGTGCTGCGCTCGGGAATCGCGGCACGCGGCTTGGGCGTCGGCAGCGTGCCGGTCAGGTTCTCGCGGCGCGCCACGCATTCCGCGGCCAGCGGGCAGGCCGCCGCATCGRCCAGACAAGCCGGCTTGCCGCGCGAGCAGATCGTCGCGCCCAGGTCCATCAACCCTTGCGTGTAGGCCACCATGTCTTCGGCCTGAYGCGGGCCGGCGGGCGGCAAGGCGCGCTCGGCCAGCGCCCACATCCGCATCTCGATGGCCCGCTCGCCCGGATAGCCGTGGATGCCGAACACGCGCGCGAACACGCGCTTCACGTTGCCGTCGAGGATGGGCGAGCGCACGCCGGCGCTGAACGCGGCGATGGCAGCCGCCGTCGAGCGGCCGATGCCGGGCAGCGTGACCAGCACGGCCGGATCGGTCGGGAACTCGCCGCCGTGGTCGTCCATGACCGTCTTCGCGCAGCGGTGCAGGTTGCGCGCGCGCGAGTAGTAGCCCAGGCCRGCCCAGAGCGCCATGACGGCGTCGGCCGGCGCGGCGGCCAGCGCGGCCACGGTGGGCAGCGCGGTCACGAAGCGCTGGAAGTACTCGATCACCGCCGCCACCTGGGTCTGCTGGAGCATGATCTCGGACAGCCAGATCCGGTACGGGTCGCGCGTGTTCTGCCACGGCAGGTCGTGCCGGCCATGCGTGCGCTGCCACGTCACCACGCGGGCGCCGAAGTCGTCGGGCACGGCAATGTCGGGGCTGGCTGGGAGGGKGGGGGCGGCGGCTGACTTGCGGGGCATTGCGGGGCGGTGGGGAAAAGAAAAGCGCCGCTCTAAGGCGGCGCCACATGATACCGCGATGCGGTGCCCGGTCAGGCCGCGCGCGCGCCGTGCTCGACTGCCGGTTCGACGAGAACCTTGGCAAASCCCTCGATCTTGGTGCTGCGCTCGTCCAGGCCGTTRAGCACCTGTTCGAGTTCGGCGATGCGGCTTTCCAGCGTGTCCGTGGCCTCGTGGATGCGTTCGATCGAATCCACCCGGCGGCGCAGTTGCTTCTGATGCTCGCGCACCTGCGCCTCGAGCGGCGTCATCACGGACTTCAGCCAGATCTCGATATCGCGGTTCAGGTCTCGGAAATTCTCCAGAACCCGGCTCGCCATCGTCGCGAACGCGTTCTGCACCAACTGCGGCCGCGAACGGGTCAGCATGTTCACCGTGCCGAAGTGGTTGTTCACCAGTTGCAGCGTTTCCTGCAGCTCCACCGCGTAGCGCGAGGTGACGAACTGCATCGGCGCCGGCAGCGTGAAACCGTGCTCGGCGTTGAAGCGGCGATACATGCTGTCCACCAGTTGATGCAGGCCGGCGATCTTCTGGTCGGCATCGTGGATCAGGCCGGTCAACTGGCCGAACAGCGCCTCCATGTCCTCGCGCAGGCCGCGCGAGAAGAATCGCTCCTTCATCTGCTCGCGGGCGTCACGCATGGTGCGGCGCACGTCGCGCAACTGCAGGCTCTTGATGATGTCCGCGCTGTGGCGGCCGAAGACCAGGCGCAGCGCCTGGAACTTCGAGATGCTCTGTTCGAATTCCTCTTTCTCGCCCTGCACGCGCAGCAGCATGTGCTTGACCATCGCGTGGTTCTTGCCGCGCAGGCCGCGCAGCTCGAACAACTGCTCGACGATGTCCCGGCGGCGGCTTTGCAGCAGTTGCTGGGCGCCGCGCGACATGTCCTGCACCAGGCGCTGGACCTGATCGGACACGATCTCGCGCCGCTGCGGAATCAGCTGGTCGGACAGCACGTGCTCGAACTGCGGCAGGTTGCTGCGTACCAGCATCGGCTGGTCATGGGTGACCTTGGCGACCAGGCCCTTCTGCGCCGACACCGGGTAGACGCGGCGCTCCTCGATGCCGAGGATCTGGGCCGTCGAGCGAACCTGCCGCGAAATCTCCGAGGCAATCTCCGGCGACGACTTGAGCGGGTCCCACAGCCCGTCGATCTTGTTCAGCACGGCCAGGCAGCCCCGGCGATGGCCGGCGCCCACGTGGCTGCGCCACAGTTCGAGGTCGCTCTTGGTCACGCCGGCGTCGGCGGCCAGCACGAAGACCACCACGTGCGCATCGGGGATCAGCCGCAGCGTCAGTTCCGGCTCGGTACCGATCGCGTTCAGGCCCGGCGTGTCGAGGATGACCARGCCCTGGCGCAGCAGCGGGTGCGGGAAGTTGATCACCGCATGGCGCCAGCGCGAGATCTCGACCATGCCATCGGCATCGACCGACCACGCGGCGTCCGGGTCGTTCTCGTTATAGAGGCCGAGCGATTCGGCCACGGCCGGCGTCACGCGCGTGGTTTCCACCACGTGCTGGAACGCGGCCAGCATGCCCTCGGGCGACGACGGATCCAGCGGCACCGTGGTCCAATGCGAATTGGACGAGCCGGGCTCCATGAAATCGGCCGTGGAGGCGTCGTGCAGGCGCGTCTCGATCGGCAGCAGGCGAATGCTCGGCTGCTCGTTCTCGTCGTAGCGCAGCTCGGTCGGACACATCGTGGTCCGGCCCGCCGACGACGGCAGGATGCGCCGGCCGTAGTCGGCAAAGAAAATCGCGTTGATCAGTTCGCTCTTGCCGCGCGAGAACTCGGCGATGAACGCCACCTTGAGGCGGTCGCTCTTGAGAACGTTCTGAATGCGCTGGACGCGGTCATCCGCGGTAGCGTCATAGAGGTCGTACTGTTGCAGCCACGACTGGAATTCGGCGAGAGACTGAAGGACCCCGGTTCTCCAGGCGCCATATTGTTCGAATTGATGGGCGAGGCTCGTCATGGAGTTGTGCGCGTTCGCTGTTTCGGCTCGGATTTATTGGTTCGAACTCGTACGACCCGCCTCGCGCAAGGCTACCCGTTGACCCTCGGACCCCGCCACGAGACGCGCACCGGATCAATGCCACATTAGTGGGAGATTCGGCGCTTTTTGTAACTTTTTATGTCTGCGCACACGATACATGGTTTGTGTCGGATTTTGTGGAATTCACGTCCCTTGCGCGCGCCGCCGTCACAGAGTGTTGCGCGGAGCCATCGGCAATGCCGGACGACAATGTATGGACATTGGATCGTCACGCGCACCAAGCCGCCGAGACCCCCGTCAATGCTGGCAATGCGGGCAATAGAAGGTGGAACGCTGGCCCTGCACGATCTGGCGGATCGGGGTGCCGCAAACGCGACACGGCTCGCCGGCCCGGTCATAAACGAAGCAATCCAGCTGGAAGTAGCCGCTGCTGCCGTCGCTGCCGACGAAGTCGCGGAGCGTGCTGCCGCCCCGGGCGATGGCCTCGGCCAGCGTCTCGCGCACGGCCACGGCCAGCTTGTCGCAGCGCGCGAGGCTGAGCCGGCCCGCCGCCGTGGTCGGCCGGATGCCGGCCCGGAACAGGCTTTCCGAACAATAGATATTGCCCACGCCCACCACGATCTCGCCGGCCAGCAGCGCGGTCTTGATCGCCACGGACCGACCCCGCGTATGGCGATGGAGCCAGGCGCCGTCGAAGCGCGGATCGAACGGCTCGAGGCCGAGCTTGCGCAGCAGCGGATGCTCGCCGAGGTCCGCCTCTGGCAAGGGGCTCCAGATAATCGCCCCGAAACGGCGCGGGTCGCGGAAGCGCAGGGTCACCGGACGGGAATCGGGGGAATCCGGGGCTTCAGGGACATTGGGGGCATCAGGGGGGGCGTCGGGCGCGGCCAGGACGAGGTCGAGGTGATCGTGGGTGCCCGGGGATGGTGCATCGGGATAGACCCGCAGCGTGCCGGTCATGCCGAGGTGAATCAGCAGCCAGCCGGTGTCGGTGTCACCTTCCAGGCCCTCCGCGCCACATCCGGTGCCGGCCGCCGGCAGGCATTCGATCAGCAGGTACTTGCCGCGCCGCTCGACGCGCCCGATCACGCGCCCGGCCAGCCGCGCCTCCAGTTCCGGCTCCACCGGCCAGCGCAGGCCGCGGTGACGCACCGTCACGTCGACAATACGCCGCCCCACCACGTGCGGCAGCAGTCCGCGCCGCGTGACTTCCACTTCCGGCAATTCCGGCATCGCCCCAGGACCTCCTTCTCGACTTCCGTCGGCCTTCCCATCAGAACCTCTTGCCCGGTTTGGCGCTCCAACCTCGCAGGAACCMGCGGCGCGCGCGGCGCGCTGTGCGGGTTCCCAAACGCATTGGCCCCTCGCGGCAAGCAGGGCATTGTAGCGGCAGGCTACAATGCCTCTCATCCATTCCTACGCCCCCGCGCGCCCGGAGCATCGATTTCATGCCGGACTTCCGTTCGTCCCTTCAGGCCATGCGCCCGGACCTCATTCCGATGACAGCATTTCCCGCCGCGCCCGCCGGCCCCGCCAGCGGCTTGCGCCGCCATGCGCGTGCGCTGGCCGTCTCCGCCTGCCTAGCATTCGGCGCGTTCGCCACGGTGGCGCACGCCGCGCCACCCCGGGTGGCGCAGGGCGACGAAGAAGCCATCGACGTGCCGCCGCCGGCCTCCGTGACCAAGCCCCGGGCGCCGCGCACGCCGCTGCCGAATGTGTCGCTGACGCCGGACATCCTCTATCGGGTGCTGGCCGCCGAGATCTCGCTCCAGCGTGGCCTGGTCGGCACCGCCTACCGCACCTACATGGACCTCGCGCGCCAGACGCGTGACCCGCGCCTGGCCCAGCGCGCCACGGAAATCGCGTTCAACGCGCGGATTTCGCAGCAGGCGCTGGACGCCGCCCGGCTCTGGACCGAACTGGCGCCCACCTCGCCCGCCGCGCGGCAAGTGCTTTCCACCCTGCTGGTGCTGAACGGCCGCTGGGACGAGGCCGAGCCGCTGCTGGTGCAGCAGCTGGCCAGCTCGCCGCCGGGCCATCGCCCGGAAGCCATCCTGCAGATGCAGCAGCAGATCTCGCGCACCAGCGATCCGGCCGGCGCCGTGGCCGTGCTCCAGCGCGTGACCGCCAACGACACCAAGTTCGCCGAGACGCATCTGGCCATTGCCCGCGCCAAGGAAGCGGCCGGCGACAACGCCGGCGCGCTGGCCGAGCTGGACGAGGCGCTGCGCATCAAGCCTGACCTCGAGCCCGCCGCGCTGATGGCCGCCGAACTCCAGGCCGAGAGCGCGCCGGACAAGTCCATCGCCCTGCTCAAGCGCTTCCTGGCCAAGGCACCGGCCTCGGTCAACGGCCACATCACGCTGGCCCGCCTGTACCTGCAGAAGAACGACATGGAAGCCGCGCGCGCCGAGTTCGAGGCGCTGCGCAAGGTCGCCCCGAACGACCCGCGCGTGCCGCTGGCGCTGGGCCTGACCAGCCTCCAGGCGCGCAGCTACGACGACGCCGAGCGCTACCTGCAGGAATACCTGCGCATGGCCGAGAAATCCCCAGCCGCCAATCCGGACGTAGCCTTCCAGTACCTGGCGCAGATCGCCGAGGAAAAGAAGGATTACGCGCAGGCCATCCAGTGGCTCGACCGGATCGAAGACAGCCGCCTCGCACCGGCAGCCCAGGCCAAGCGCGCGCAGCTGCTGGCGCGCATGGGCAAGCTCGACGACGCCCAGGCCGTGTTCAGCGACATGCTGGCCGATGCCGAGGACATCGCCGACCCCGGCCAGCGCGGCCAGCGCATGGCGGCGATCCGCCAGGCAGAAGTGGCCACGCTGATCGACGCCAAGGCCTACGACCGCGCGCGCAAGTCACTGGAGGAACGCGTGCGCGTGGAGCCGGACAATGCCGACTGGGTCTACGAACTGGCGATGCTCGACGAGCGCGAGAAGCGCTACGACAGCATGGAACGCGGCCTGCGCAAGGTCATCGCCATGCAGCCGGAGCAGAAGCAGGGCTACAACGCGCTCGGCTACTCACTGGCCGACCGCAACGAGCGGCTGGCCGAAGCCCGCAAGCTGCTCGAACGCGCGTCCGAGCTTGGCCCGGACGATCCCTACATCATGGACAGCCTGGGCTGGGTGAAGTATCGCCAGGGCGAACTGCAACCGGCCGCCGAACTGCTGCGCAACGCCTACTCGAAGGCGCCCGAGGCTGAAATCGGCGCGCATCTGGGCGAGGTGCTCTGGCAACTGGGCCAGCATGACGAAGCACGCCGCACCTGGACCGAGGCCGCCAAGGCGGAGCCCGAGAACCAGACCCTGATCGACACGCTGCGCCGTTACAACCAGAACGTGCTGCTGTCCAAGTAAGCTGCCAACCGGCCCGGGCCGCCCGCCATCCGATGCAATACCGTGCGATGGAGGGCGCCGGGGCGCTGTTGTGCGATGGTCGCCCTGGCGGCCATCGCCACCTCGTCATACATCCCGATTTTTCCGACCGACGACTCATGACCATGCTCCGATCCCGTCGCCTGGCCCTGTTCTGCCTTGCCGCCCCGCTCTGGCTGGCCGGCTGCGCCAGCGTGGCGCCCTCGCGCGGCTTCGACGCCGGCGAGACCGCCCGCAGCGAGCACTACTCGGGCCGCTTCGCYGCCAACTACACCCGCTATGGCCGCAACGAAGGCGTGCAGGGCAGCTTCCGCTGGGAGGAACAGGGGCGCAACGTGCGACTGGACCTCGTTTCGCCGCTGGGCCAGACGCTGGCCGTGGTGACGTCCACGCCCTCGGGCGCCACGCTCGACCTGCCCAATGAGCCGCCGCGCAACGCGCCCGAGGTGGACGCGCTGATGGAACAGGCGCTGGGCTTCTCGCTGCCCGTCTCGGGCATGCGCGACTGGCTGCACGGCCGCCCCGCGCCGGGCGCGCCGGCCAACGCCACGCGCGACGTGCGCGGCCGCCTCGACACCCTCACGCAGGCCGGCTGGACCGTGCGCTATGTGGATTGGCAGGAGCCGCCGGAAGGTGCCACCGTGGCCACCGCCCGGCCGCGTCGCATCGACATGGCGCGCGACGGCGGCCCGTCGCCGATGACCGTGCGGCTCGTGATCGACCCGGAGGCCCGCCAATGACCGCCGCCATGACCACCGATACCTCCCTGCCGCCCCCGGACCTGCGCGACTGCCCGGCGCCGGCCAAGCTCAACCTGTTCCTGCACGTGACCGGGCGCCGCCCGGACGGCTACCACACGCTCCAGACCGTATTCCAGCTARTCGACTGGTCGGACACCCTGCACTTTCACCGCCGCGACGATGGGGTGATCGCCCGCACCACCGACATCCCCGGTGTGCCGGCGGACACCGACCTCGTGGTGCGCGCGGCGCGTGCCCTGCAGCAGGCCAGCGGCACCCGCTTCGGCGCGGACATCGCCATCGAGAAGCGGCTGCCGATGGGCGGCGGCATCGGCGGCGGATCGTCCGATGCGGCCACCACGCTACTGGCGCTGAATCACCTCTGGGGCGTGCGGCTGCCGCGCGACGAACTGATGCGGATCGGCCTCTCGCTGGGCGCCGATGTGCCGGTGTTCGTCTTCGGCCAGAACGCCTTCGCGGAAGGGGTGGGCGAGGAACTGACGCCCGTGGATTTGCCGTCCAGTTGGTTCGTCGTCATCCACCCGCGCCAGCACGTGCCCACCGCTGCAATATTTTCGGACGAACGCTTGACAAGGGATACGCCCATCTCCATAATTACCGACTTCGCTGCTTGCACAAACAAATTCGCTTTCGGTCGCAACGACCTGCAAGCGATAGCAACAGCGAAATTCGGCGAAGTTGCCCGRGCCCTTGAATGGCTGAGACAATACAGTCCCCATGCAAGGATGACCGGTTCCGGAGCCTGCGTGTTTGCCCGTTTCGACGATCAGCAAACTGCGCAGCAGGTTGTGGAACAGGTGCCATCGGAATGGGATGGCAGGTGTGTGAGTAGTTTGTCGCATCACCCGCTCGCAACATTCGCATAGCAAGTTTTCGTCTGGCGAGGTGCTTCAGTTTGGCGCCGCGACAGTCGATAAAGGTTGTGTAGGGGAGTCGCCAAGTTGGTCAAGGCACCGGATTTTGATTCCGGCATGCGAGGGTTCGAATCCTTCCTCCCCTGCCATTACTTCCTATAGTGTTCTGACGAACACTCGCAGAATCGGCTGCCGGCAATGGCCGGCGGTCACAAAATCTCCCCCAGCAGCAAGACAGGTGCCCCGAATGAGCAGCGAAGGCTTGATGGTATTTACCGGCAACGCCAACCCCAAACTCGCGGAGGCTGTCGTACAGCACCTCGGCATTCCCCTGGGCAAGGCACTGGTAGGCCGTTTCTCCGACGGCGAAGTCCAGGTCGAAATCCAGGAAAACGTTCGCGGCAAGCACGTCATCGTGCTGCAGTCCACCTGCGCGCCGACCAACGACAACCTGATGGAACTGATGGTGATGGTCGATGCCCTCAAGCGCGCCTCGGCCCGCAGCATCACCGCCGCCATGCCCTACTTCGGCTATGCCCGCCAGGATCGCCGCCCGCGTTCGGCGCGCGTGGCCATCTCGGCCAAGATCGTGGCCAACATGCTCGAAGTGGCCGGTGTAGAGCGCGTCCTGACGATGGACCTGCACGCCGACCAGATCCAGGGCTTCTTCGATATTCCCGTCGACAACATCTATGCGTCGCCCGTGCTGCTCGGCGACCTGCGCGAGAAGAACTACGGCGACCTGCTCGTCGTCTCGCCCGATGTTGGCGGCGTGGTCCGCGCCCGTGCGCTGGCCAAGCAACTGAACTGCGACCTCGCGATCATCGACAAGCGTCGTCCCAAGGCCAATGTGGCCGAGGTGATGAACATCATCGGTGAAGTGGCAGGCCGCAACTGCGTGATCATGGATGACATGATCGACACCGGCGGCACGCTGTGCAAGGCCGCCCAGGTGCTCAAGGAGCGCGGCGCGCTGAAGGTTTTCGCCTACTGTACCCATCCGGTGCTGTCGGGCGGTGCCGCAGCCCGCATCGCGGCGTCCGAGCTGGACGAAGTGGTGGTGTGCGACACCATCCCGCTGTCCGACGAGGCCCGCCAGTCCGGCAAGATCCGCCAGGTCTCCACCGCCCCGCTGCTGGCTGAGACCTTCACCCGGATCGTGAAGGGCGACTCGATCATGTCGCTGTTTGCCGACCACTGATGCGCGCTGGGTAGCCGCTGCATAGCGATACCTGCTAGAATTTTGGGCTTTACCGCATTGGCTGCCAGGTTTGGCGGCCAATGTGCTTCAAGCGGCACTACATTCTCGTCGTGCCGCTTCAGTCGAGGCTGTCTGGTCGCGGACAGCCTTCTTACTATTTGGAGTACACCATGAAAGTCATCGCTTTCGAGCGTAGCGTACAGGGAACGGGTGCGAGCCGCCGCCTGCGCAATTCCGGCAAGACCCCCGGCATCATCTATGGCGGCGCCGCCGAGCCCAAGATGATCGAACTGGATCACAACGCGCTGTGGCACGCCCTGAAGAAGGAAGCGTTCCACTCGTCGATCCTGGACCTGGAAGTGGGTGGCGCGTCCGAGAAGGCGCTGCTGCGCGCGTTCCAGATGCACCCGTTCAAGCCGCTKGTGCTGCACGTTGATTTCCAACGCGTGTCGGCCACCGACAAGATCCACGTCAAGGTGCCCCTGCACTTCATGAACCAGGAATCCGCTCCTGGCGTGAAGCTGGGCCACGGCATCGTGAACCACATCCTGAACGACCTGGAAGTGTCGTGCCTGCCGGCCGACCTGCCCGAGTTCATCGAAGTGGATCTGGGCCAGGCCGAACTGGGCCAGACCCTGCACCTGTCGGACGTGAAGCTGCCGAAGGGCGTGACCGCCATCACCCACGGTGACGACAACCCCGCCGTTGCCAGCATCTCGCTGCCGGCCGGTGGTGTGTCCGAAGCTGCTGAAGGTGGCGAAGCCGCTGGCGAAACGCCGGCTGCCTAAGCCTTCTCGCGCATCGAAGAAACCGCCGGTTCGCCGGCGGTTTTTTTTCGCGCGGGATTTTCGCCAGCGTTTTGACGTATGCTGTCTCGCGCCAGACTCTCCCGACCTTCCCGATTCATCGCATGATCAAGCTCATCGTCGGCCTCGGCAATCCCGGGGCGGAATACGAGGCCACGCGGCATAACGCCGGCTTCTGGCTCGTCGACCAACTCGCCCGCATGGGCAGCACAACGCTGCGCGTGGAGGGCCGCTTCCACGGCCTGGCCGGCCGCGCCCGGCTCTGGGACCAGGACATCTGGCTGCTCAAGCCGTCCACGTTCATGAACCGCTCCGGGCTCGCCGTGGTGTCGCTGGCGCGCTTCTACAAGATCCTGCCGGACGAGATCCTGGTCGCGCACGACGAGATGGACCTGCCTGCGGGCGCGGTCAAGCTCAAGCGCGGCGGCGGCGCAGGCGGGCACAACGGGCTCAAGGACATTGCCGCGCACCTGACCACCCAGGAGTACTGGCGCCTGCGGCTCGGCGTGGGCCATCCGCGCAATGCGCCGGGCGGCGCCGGGGCGGGCCGCGAGGATGTGGTCAACTATGTGCTCAAGCCGCCACGCAAGGAAGAGCAGGAAGCCATCGACACGGCGATCGACCGCAGCATCGGCCCGCTGGGGCTGCTGGCGCGTGGCGAGAACGAGCGCGCGATGATGGAGCTGCACACGGGCAAGTGAAGGGTATCTTCCGGCCCARYGTCAGCAGGCAATAAAAAACCCCGCGATGCGGGGTTTTTTATATGCCGGACAACCCGGAACGGGTACGGCCCGAGTGCTGAATAATGCTCAAGCCGCATGCCGCGCGGCGGTCAGCAGCCGGTAGCGCTGCATCAGCACCTCCTGGGACTCCACGCGGTTCGGGTCCTTCGGRATGCAAGCCACCGGGCATACCTGCTGGCATTGCGGTTCGTCGAAGTGGCCGACGCACTCGGTGCACTTGTTGGGGTCGATCTCGTAGATCTCGGGCCCCATCGAAATTGCTTCGTTCGGGCACTCGGGCTCACAAACGTCGCAGTTGATGCAGTCGTCAGTGATCAATAGCGCCATGATATTTCCTTCCTGCGACCCGCCCGCGCCCGACTGGCCGCGTCGGCGGGTTCGAAGGCTCCATTCTATTCCGCTTTGCCAATCTTCTCTTGCAGCCAGCGCTCCACCGAGGGGAATACGAACTTGCTGACATCGCCGCCCAGCACGGCAATCTCGCGCACGAAGGTGCCCGAGATGAACTGGTACTGGTCCGAGGGGGTCAGGAACATCGTTTCCACGTCCGGCAGCAGGTAGCGGTTCATGCCGGCCATCTGGAACTCGTACTCGAAATCCGACACCGCGCGCAGGCCGCGCACGATCACGCGCGCATTGTTCTTGCGCACGAAGTCCTTGAGCAGGCCCGAGAAGCCTTCCACGCGCACGTTGGGATAGTGCCCGAGCACTTCCTTCGCGATACCGATGCGCTCCTCCAGCGAGAAGAACGGGCGCTTGTTGGGGCTGTGCGCCACGCCGACCACCAGCTCGTCGAAGATATTCGACGCGCGACGGACGAGATCCTCGTGTCCCCGGGTCATGGGATCGAATGTACCGGGATAGACCGCGACGACCATATTTCCTCCTTTGGGGTGCCCGCTGCCGGCCTTGTGGCCGATCGATGGATTCTGGCTGCGTGACGAGCGTTGAACAAACAACAGCGGCGTAGTGTAACGCCAAATGCGGCATTTGGAAGTCCATCCACAGGCTTTCTGCGGCGTTGCAGCACGCCCGCAAACGCTTGCCCGGCGCGGCAACTCGTCGTACGACTAYCCTGCTTCGCCCTGCCCCGGCACCTTGTGCTGGAGCAGGTGGAAGTGCACCGCGCCCGCGCGGGCCTGCCGCACGATCTCGAGCGAGGCCGGCACCGGCGCATCGGGCCCGATCAGCGCGTGGTCGGTCTCCACATAGACCGCSCCACCCGGCCGCGACAGCCGTGCTGCATGCTCGAGCGCCGGCCCGAGCCAGTCCTCGGCGAACGGCGGGTCCAGGAAGATCACGTCGAAGCTGGCGCCCGGCATCTGCGCGGCCACGGCGAAGGCGTCGCCCTGGATCACCTTGACCTGCTCGGCGTCGAACCGGTACTGATTGTCGCGCAACTGGCGCGCCACACGCGGGTTGGCCTCCACCAGCGTGACGGCCGCCGCGCCACGGGACGCCGCCTCGAAGCCAAGTGCGCCGGAGCCGGCAAACAGGTCGAGGCAGGTCATCCCGGACATGTCCTGGCCGAGCCAGTTGAACAGGGTTTCCCGAACGCGGTCAGGCGTGGGCCGCAGCCCTTCGGCCTCGAGGACCGGCAGCAGCGAGCGCTTCCAGCGCCCGCCAATGATGCGGACCTGCGCCGGCGCCTGGCGAGGGGAGGGAGAAGCAGATCGCCCGCGCGGTGCGGGCGATGGTTTGGTGCGCGAATTCATGCCGTGATTGTAGAGCCTGCCGCGCCCCGCCACACCCTCTGGCGGCTGCGCGGCTTCACAATCAGAATCGTCTCAACGATCGATGCTGCGCCAACCCGGCGCCAAGTTAGCGCCAACTCAGGGTTGCACCGGGCCGCCCACGATGACCGTGGCCATGGCATCCGGATGCACGTGCTTCTGGAAAGCCGCCCGCACCTGCTCGCGCGTGACCTTGCCGATCTGCGCCGTCCAGGTGTCGAGATAGTCGAGCGGCAGGCCGTACCAGCCGATGTTCGCCACGTTGGTCAGCAGCTTGCGGTTGCTGTCGATGCGCAGCGGGAAGCCATTGACGAGGTTGTCCTTGGCGGCRCGCAGTTCGGCGTCGGTCGGGCCGGTCTGCACGTACTGCTTCAGGATCTCGCGCACCAGCCGCAGCGCCTCGTCGGTGTTCTCCTTCTTGGTCTGGAGCGTGATGCCGAACGGCCCGGGCTGCTTCGCCGGCGCGAAATAGCTGTCCACGCCGTAGGTCAGCCCGCGCTTCTCGCGCACCTGGTCAGTCAACCGCGAACTGAACCCGCCGCCGCCGAGCACGTAGTTGCCCACCAGCAGGGCGAAGTAGTCGGGGTCGCCGCGCGCGATGGCCGGCTGGCCCATCGCCACGCTGGCCTGCTGCGCCGGATGGGGGATGCGCTTCTCGCTGCCCGGAATCGTCATCTGCACGTCCGGCACCTTGGGCGCGGCCACGCCGTCGGGGAGGCCGCGCGTCAGGTCTTCGGCGATCTGCTCGGCCTGCTTGCGGTCGATGGCGCCGATCAGCGTGACCACGGCGCGCTTGGCGGTGTAGTTGTCGCGCCAGAACTTCAGCAGGTCATCACGCGAGATGGCGGCCACCGATTCCGGCGTGGCCGACACTCCGTACGGATGGTTCGGATACACGGCCTTCGACAGCGTCTTGTCGGCGATCACGCCGGGACGCGAGTCGCCCTCGCGGATCGCGGTAATCAGGCGCTGCTTCTCGCGCTCGACCACGGCCGCCGGATAGGTCGGCGCCTTGATCAGCTGCCCGGCCAGCCGTAGTGACTGCTCACGTTCGGGCGAGGCGGTCAGCGTGCGCAGGCCGATGCCGCCACGGTCGCCGCCAGCCGCGCCGCCAAAATCGGCACCCGTGTCGGCGAAGGCATCGGCCACCTGGGCTTCATTGCGCGCGGGCTGGCCGTCCTGGGCGGCCGCGCCCTTGTCGAGCAGCGCGGCGGTCAGCGTGGCCAATCCGGCCTTGCCGGGCGGGTCGTAGCGGCCGCCGGCGTCGAAATCGATATTGACATCGAGCATCGGAATCGACGGACTCGGCACGAAGAACACCTTCGCGCCGGTGGAGGCCGTCCAGTTCTCGATGGGCAGCGCGGCCTGGGCCACGGAGCCGGCCAGGAGGGCAATCGCCCCGCAGGCCACCCCGGCCAGCCGGCGCACCATCCGTGGCGAGGCAATCGTCATGACGGACAAGGACATCGTGGCTCCTCAGTGACGCAGCCCTTCCGGGGCGGCAGTCTTGGGCTTGTTGGGGTCGATCGGCTGCGGCACCAGCGTGGCCACGGTCAGGTTGTCATCGTTGAAATACTTTGCCGCCACGGCTTGCACCTGGGCTGGCGTGACTYCCTTGATCTTGTCGAGCATGCGGTCGATCTGGCGCCACGAGATGCCGGAGATCTCAGCCGTGCCGATCTCCATGCCCTGGCCGAATACCGAGTCGCGCTTGTAGATCTGGCCCGCCACCACCTGCGCCTTGACGCGCTTCAGCTCTTCCTCGGACACGCCGTTCTTCGCGATGCGCTGGATTTCCTCGCGCAGGGCTTTTTCGATCTCGTCCGTGGTGTGGCCGTTGGCCGGGGTGCCGTCGAGCACGAACAGCGATTCGCCGCGATTGATGCTGTCGTAGCCCACGTTCACGTCGTCGGCCAGGCGCTGCTCGCGCACCAGTTCGCGGGTCAGGCGGGCGTTGTCGTAGCCGTTCAGCACGGCGGACAGCACCTCCAGCGCGTACGGATCGACATCCTTCTCCACGTCATGCAGGCGCGGCACCTTGTAGGCCATGACCATGTACGGGTTCTCGGCCGGCGCCTTGACCCAGATGCGCTTGATGCCCTTCTGGGTAGCCTCGAGCTGGGTCTTGCGCAGCGGCAGCGCGCGCGGCTTGAGCTTGCCGTAGTAGCGTTCGGCCAGCGCGCGCACCTCGTCCGGCTTGACGTCGCCGGTCACCACCAGCAGCGCGTTGTTCGGCACGTACCAGGCCTTGTACCAGGCCTGCACGTCCTCCACGCGCATGTTGACGAGGTCATCCATCCAGCCGATCACCGGATGCCGGTAGGCGGCGGCGGTGTAGACCGTGGCCAGTAGCTGCTCGTAGACGGTGCCGCGCGGGGAGTCGTCGGTGCGCAGGCGGCGCTCCTCCATCACGACTTTCATCTCGCGGTCGAATTCGTCCTTCTTGATGATGAGGTTGGCCATGCGGTCGGCCTCCAGCTCCATCATCCTCGGCAGGTACTGCTTGGCGATCTGCTGGTAGTAGAGCGTGAAATCGCGGTTGGTCATGGCGTTCTCGCGACCGCCGAGCATGGCGATCTGGCGCGAGAACTCGCCCACCGGCACCTTCGGCGTGCCCTTGAACATCATGTGTTCGAGCATGTGGGCCACGCCCGTGGTGCCGCTCACCTCGTCGATGCCGCCCGTGCGGTACCAGATCTGGTGCGCCACGGTGGGCGCGCGATGGTCTTCCTTGACGATCACGCGCATGCCGTTGGAGAGCTGGAATTCGGTGGTGCCCGCCTGGGGCTGGCCCACCGCGGAAGCGGTCCGCGCTCCGGAAGGCGGGCCCTGCGGCGTGGGCGCGGTGGTCTGGGCCATCGCCGCGCCACTAAATCCGGCGAATCCGCCAAATCCGGGCAATCCTGACAGGCCGGAGAAGGCGAAAGCAGCAACCAGTGTGGGAAGGACGCGCCGCGAGAGGCGGGCGGTGGGCATTGATCGGATTCGGGCGGCGCCCGCTCCGGACAAGACAGCGCAATGGTTCATGCGACCCCGTCTGCTAGAATTTTGGCGATTGATTCTACCGGGGTATTGACCCCTTTCCCTAATGTTTAGTTTCTGGAAGAAGCGCAAGGCCGAGCCGGCCCCTGCGCCCGCCGAGCCGCCGGCTGCCGAGCCGRCGCCGGCCATCACGCCGGCACCGGTGGCCTCGCCCACCGCTGCCCCCCAACCCCAGCCGTCGCCCAGCCCGGCGCCGGCGCCCTTGCCTGTCCCCGCTCCAGCTCCAACGCCTGCCCCGGTTCCGGTCCCCGTGCCGGTGCCTGTTCCTGTTCCGGTGCCTGTCCCCGTCCCGGTTCCGGCCCCCGCACCTGCCCCGGCTCCCGCTCCGGCTCCCGCTCCGGTGCCTGCCCCGGTGCCCGTGCCGGTCCCGGTTCCCGCCCAAGTGCCGCCTCCGCCGCCGGCGCCGGTCGCCTATGAGCCGCCGGTTGTCGAGGAACTCGAACTAACGCCGCCGCCAACCCAGACCGCCGAGGCCAAGCGTGGCTGGATGACGCGCCTGCGTGCCGGGCTGTCGAAGACGAGCCGAAACCTCGGCACGCTGTTCGTCGGCGTGAAGGTGGACGAGGCCCTGTTCGAGGAACTCGAAACCGCGCTGCTGATGGCCGACGCCGGCGTCGAAGCCACCGAGTTCCTGCTCGGCGAACTGCGCCGCCGCGTGAAGAACGAGCGCCTMGAGACCGCCGAAGCCGTGAAGATCGCCCTGCGCGAGCTGCTGACCGACCTGCTGCGCCCGCTCGAGAAGACCATGGAACTGGGCCGCGAGCAGCCGCTGGTGATGATGATCGCGGGCGTGAACGGCGCCGGCAAGACCACCAGCATCGGCAAGCTCTGCAAGCACTTCCAGGCCTACCACCAGTCGGTGCTGCTGGCGGCCGGCGACACCTTCCGCGCCGCCGCGCGCGAGCAACTGACGATCTGGGGCGAGCGCAACAACGTCACCGTGGTCGCCCAGGAAGGCGGCGACCCGGCGGCAGTGATCTTCGATGCCGTGAACGCGGCGCGCGCGCGCAAGATCGACATCGTGATGGCGGACACCGCGGGGCGCCTGCCCACGCAGCTGCATCTGATGGAAGAACTGAAGAAGGTGAAGCGCGTGATCGGCAAGTCGATGCCGACGGCCCCGCACGAGGTGCTGCTGGTGATCGACGCCAACACCGGGCAGAACGCCCTGTCCCAAACCCGCGCCTTCGACGACGCGCTGGGCCTGACCGGCCTGATCGTGACCAAGCTGGATGGCACGGCCAAGGGCGGCATCCTCGCCGCCATCGCCCGGCAGCGCCCGGTGCCGGTGTACTTCATCGGCGTGGGCGAGAAGGTGGAAGATCTTCARCCATTCAAGGCTGACGAATTCGCTGAAGCACTACTCGGTTGAGCACGGCTGGCTTTGGCCAGCTTCCCCTGCAAAACCAGCATGGCGAGCCCCCGGGCTCGCCATTTTCGTTTTATCGCTAGCGCCTCGCTGCGACTTGCCCCTCCGGCAGGCCCRTTTGGCTGCCGGAAGGGGCCGGACTAGCTGCGTGGCCAACGTTGACTGACATCAACCGTCGTCCCAGGGATGGCTGCTGCAATGGCTCGCCCCCCGGCATTCTTCACCTGAGGACGAGAACCATGAATGGAACGTTGAAGCCACGCAGGATGCGCGCCTGGCTCGGATCGCTTTGCGTCGCCACGCTGATGGCGGCGTGCGGCGGCGATGACAATGGCGGCGGAGGCGGAGGCACCGGCAAGGTCGATCCGCCGCCCGTGCCGCGCCAGACCATCGCCCTGTCGGGCCAGGTCTACCAGGCCGCCGGCGGGGGCAATCCCCACGGCCATGCCGCCGATGTCACCGTCAAGGTGTCCGGCGCCGATGGCAAGGCCGTGGTCGCGCAGGGCGCCACTTCGGCCAGCGGCGACTTTGCCGCGCTCGCGGTGCCAGCCGGCAATGCCGTGGTGCGGCTGTCGAAGACCGGCTACGTCGAGCAGGTGGTGCCGGTGACCGCCACGCGCGACGCACGCATCGAGGCCACGCTGCTGCCCGTCGGCACGACCCTCTCCGCGCCGGGCTTCCAGTCCGGCGGCACCTTTGCCGGCGGCGATGGCGCCAGTGTCACGGTGGCCCCCGGGTCGTTCGTGACCCCTGACGGCAAGCCGGTCAGTGGCACCGTGCAGATTGACATCACGCCCTACAGCGCGGCCGGCAATCCGGAAGGCTTCCCGGGCACGCCGTACCTGCGCCAGGACGGCGTGGACGGCATCATGGTCAGCATGGGCATGGCCGATTTCTCGTTCTCGCAGAACGGCCAGCCGCTGAAACTGGCGCCCGGCAAGACCGCGCGGATCTCCGTCCCGCTCTATGCCGCCACCACGCCGGACGGCAGACTGCTCAAGCCGGGCGATACCGTGCCGGTCTGGAGCATGGACGACAGCACCGGCCAGTGGCGGCAGGCCACCGGCATCTCGGGCGTTGTCGTGGCATCGCCCGACAGTCCCACCGGGCTGGCGATGCAGGCCGATGTCGATCACTTCAGCTGGTGGAATTGCGACTACTTCCGGACCACCCGCGCCATGCGCATCAAGGTGCTCGATCCAGCCGGCGTGCCCTACTCTGGCCAGGCGTACCTGACCGCCACGTTCACCGAGGCGCCCGGGGGCTATGCCACCAGCGGCCACGCCGCGATCACGCTGGACGCCGGTATCACGTCCGTGTCCGTGCCGGACGATGCGGTCGACGGCAGGTTCTCGGTGCGCATCGGCAACCTCGGCGGCGGCGCAACCGTGAACAAGCTGCAATGGCGCGCGACCGACGAAGTGGTAGTGCGCCTGTCCGGGCTGCCCCAGATTGACTTGACACCCGGTACCGGATCGCTGGTGTTCTTCGATGCCGACAAGGCCGGCGGCAAGACCATCCAGTTCGCGCTCGCCACGCGCAACCTTGGTACGACGCCCCTGGAATGGCTGGTCGATGGTGTGCCCGGCGGCAACCCGGCAGTCGGCACGATTTCGGCCAGCGGGCGCTACCGCTCTCCGCGCGGCGCCGATCTGGACGCTGTACTGAACACCGGCGGCCGGCAGGTCTCGATCACCGTGCGCAGCACGGCCGACCATCTGGTCATGCGCCAGGCATCGGTGACGCTGGAGGCGCCGACGATCGTCATCGTCGGGCGACGCTATGGCGCAGGCGGCCGCACCACCGACGACATGACCACCTACACCGATGACAGCGGCTTGCACAGCCTGCCGACCTACCCGGTCCACAACCTGCACGACGACACCTTCCAGGCCTACTTCGGCAATGCAGGCCATCCGTTGCGGTCGGTGCAGTGGGAGCTCTCGTGCGGCATGGACATCAACTACGGCGTGAGCGACTGCGCCCCGTGGGCGCCGGGCGCTGCCATGGCCGCCGATGGCACGCTGACCATGCCCGATGTGTCGCCCATCATCCCGCCCGATCACACGATGGACCTCGTCGTCGGGGCGAGCTACGGCGTGCCGTCGCTCTGGCTGCGCGCCACCTCGGCCGACAAACCCGGTCTGCGCGGCGTCATGCAGCTCAAGGTGGTGCCGGTGGAAGACCCGGTGGGCGACAAGGTGGAGATCGTCTTGCCACTGGGCCTATCCACGCCCGGCGCGGCGGCGTCCGGGGCCGATGTGCCTAACGGCCAATACGTGGTCACCGACGGCCAGCTTGCGGTCCGCAGCACCGCCCCCGCGCTCGATGTCACGGCCCCCGTCACCTGGAGCCTCGTGTGCCTGACGAGAAGCGGCGCATCCTGCGCCTCTACCGCCTGGCGGCCGACGCTCACGCCGGACGGACGCCTGTCCGGCATGGCGGGTCAGCCGGGTCCGTGGAGCGGTGCCTATCTCTACGTGATGGCCGAATGGACGGCTGGCGGCGTCAGCAATCGCCTGACGCGCTGCATCGTCGGGCACGGTGATACGGCCTGCAAGCCGTTGGCCCCATAACCGCCAAATCGGCCAATCGGCCAATCGGCAACAAAAAAGCCCGGCATCGCTGCCGGGCTTCCTGCAAACGTCGGAACCATCCGATAAAAGCGGACTACTCGCTATCCGGCTGCGCCGCCGGCGCGGCCTTCTGGAAGGCTTCCAGCTCCATGCAGGCCGCGTGAATGCGCGCGATCTGTGGGAATCGGTCCAGATCGACGTTGAACCGGTGCGCGTTGAATACCTGCGGCACCAGGCACAGGTCGATCAGCGTCGGCGTGTCGCCAAACGCGTACCGACCCACGCGGCCGATCTGCTGGAGGTTGCCTTCGAGCGAGGCAAAGCCCTGCTCGATCCAGTGCCGGTACCACGCGTCCTTCGCCTCCTCCGCCACGCCCAGCGTGTGCTTGAGGTACTTCAGCACGCGCAGGTTGTTCAGCGGATGGATCTCGCAGGCGATTTCCTGCGCCAGTCCGCGCACGATGGCGCGGTCCAGCGGGTTGGCCGGCAGCAGCGGCGGCTCGGGGTGCGTTTCATCCAGGTATTCGATGATCGCCATCGACTGGATCAGCGGCTTGCCGTCGGCCACGAGCGTCGGCACCACGCCATCGGCGTTGAGCGCGCGATACTCGGGCTTGAGCTGCATGCCGCCTTCCTTGAGCAGGTGCACTCCCGCGTACTCGTACGGCAGGCCCTTCAGTTCCAGCGCGATACGCACGCGGAACGAAGCCGAGCTGCGGAAGTAGCTGTAGAGCTTCAGCATCGGCTCAGGCCACCTTGACGGTCAACTCGCCCACACCCTCGATGCGGCACAGCATGACGTCGCCCTTCACCACCGGGCCCACGCCTTCGGGCGTGCCGCTGTAGATCAGGTCGCCGGGCTGCAATTCGAACAATTTCGAGAGGTACGACACCATCTCGGGCACCGACCAGATCAGGTCCGACAGATCGCCGCGCTGCTTCTCCACGCCGTTCACCGCCAGCGTGACCGCGCCCTTCTGCGGATGGCCGATCTCGGACACCGGCAGGATCGGGCCGATCGGCGCCGATTTGTCGAATGCCTTGCCGGTCTCCCAGGGGCGGCCGGTCTTCTTCGATTCGTTCTGGAGGTCGCGGCGCGTCATGTCCAGGCCGAGGGCGTAGCCGTAGACGTGGCTGGCGGCCTGCTCGACCGGGATATCCTTGCCACCCTTGCCGATGGCCACCACCAGCTCCACTTCATAGTGGCAATTGCTGGTGCCCGGCGGGTACGGGAAGGTGCCTTCGGTGCCGTCGGCCACGTAGCTCACCGCGTCGGACGGCTTGCAGAAGAAGAACGGCGGTTCACGATCCGGGTCCGAGCCCATTTCGCGCGCATGGGCGGCATAGTTGCGGCCCACGCAATAAACCCGGCGCACGGGAAAGCTTGCGCGGCTACCGCGCACGGGGACGCCAACGGGGGCTTGCGGCTCGAAAACGAACTCGGTCATCCAAACTCTCCAGACTGTTTTTCTGATGGAATCCGCGCCGGCGCGGCGCGGTAGGCCAAAAGCATACACCCATGCGTACGGCCGCATACAGTGGCGAATGAGCACCCTCCCCGCCCGCACGCGGCTGGTGCATTGCACAACTGTGGCGCTGCGGGCCGGCCCGGCCCGCACTAGTTCGCGCAGTCCCTTACCCGCCCATCCATCCGCCGTGCCCCGCCACGGCCCACCGTCCGCACCGACCCCGGGCGGACCCGCCCCGCGCTGCCTCCAGATCGGGATTTCCGGCAGGTTTTCCGCGCGCTTGTGCGCCGCAACGACGCTGGCACGTGGCTTGCGTTATCGCCTGCACGGCCAACGACGGCCGCGTGGTACCGAAGCACGAAGCTCGAAGCACCCGAACTCACAACCTGAACAACGCGTCCGCGCTGTCCACCATGGCACGCGCGGCGGGACAACGGCGTCCTGAACTGCAAGCTGGCGAAGGCGGGCTGCGGGTCGGGACGCCTTTTTCTTTTTTCGGAGCCATCGCCATGCCCTCTCGCCTCAAAGACGCCAAGCCCCTGCCCGCMGCCGTGGTCCCKGCCAYYCCCGACGCAGCCCCAGCCAGCCAGAGCCGGCGCCGCGTGCTGGCCACCATCGCCGGGGCCGGCGTGATGACGCTGGTGGATCCGCTGGTGCGCAGCGGCGCCTGGGCGGCCGGCTCCGACGCCCCGGAAAAATCCGAAGTCCGCATCGGCTTCATCCCGCTGACGGACTGCGCCTCGGTGGTCATGGCGTCCACGCTCGGCCTGGACAAGAAGTACGGCATCAAGATCACGCCGAGCAAGGAAGCCAACTGGGCCAGCGTGCGCGACAAGCTCGTCAACGGCGAACTCGACGCCGCCCACGTGCTCTATGGCCTGATCTACGGCGTGCAGCTCGGCATCGGCGGCCCGAAGAAGGACATGGCCGTGCTGATGAACCTGAACCACAACGGCCAGGCCATCACGCTGTCATCGAAACTCGCCGAAAAAGGCGCGAAGGACGGCGCCAGCCTGAAGGCACTGATGATGAAGGAGCGGCGCGACTACGTGTTCGCCCAGACCTTCCCCACCGGCACCCACGCGATGTGGCTCTACTACTGGCTGGCCGCCAACGGCATCAATCCGATGCAGGATGCCAAGGCCATCACCGTCCCGCCGCCGCAGATGGTGGCCAACATGCGCGTGGGCAATATGGACGGCTTCTGCGTGGGCGAGCCGTGGGGCGCGCGCGCCATCGCCGACAAGATCGGATTTACCGTGGAAACCACCCAGGCGATCTGGAAGGACCACCCCGAGAAGACGCTCGGCACCACGGCGGAATTCGTCCAGAAGAACCCCAACACCGCACGGGCGATGGTCGCCGCCATCCTCGAAGCCTCGAAGTTTATCGACGCCTCGACCTCGAACCGCCGCAAGACCGCCGAGACCATCGCCGCCAAGTCCTATGTGAATACCGACATGGACATCATCCTGGACCGCATGTTGGGCCGCTACAGCAACGGCCTGGGCAAGACCTGGGACGACCCCGATTCGATGAAGTTCTACCAGGACGGCGCGGCCAACTACCCGTTCCTGTCCGACGGCATGTGGTTCCTCACGCAGCACAAGCGCTGGGGCCTGCTCAAGGAGCACCCGGACTACCTGGCCGTGGCCAAGCAGGTGAACCGGATCGATATTTTCAAGCAGGCCGCCGCCGCCGCGCAGGTGGCCGTGCCCAAGAGCGATTTCCGCACCGCCAAGCTGATCGACGGCGTGACCTGGGATGCCACCAAGGACCCCAAGGCCTATGCCGATGGATTCAAGATCAAAGCCTGACCTCGTCGTTTCCTTGATGTCCCGCTGCCCTCACCTCAGGAGCCAGACGTGAATGCCATTGCCCACCCCGCGCCGGAAGGCACACCCGCCATGACTTCGGACCTTGTCGACACCGACACCAAGGAGCAAACCCGCCGCCGGGCGGCGCAACTGGCCGCGCAGGAGCGGATGGCCGCCCGCCGCGAGGCGCTTGGCGCCGTCGTACGCAAGACGGTGCCGCCGCTGGTCGGCTTCGTCCTGTTCCTGCTGGTCTGGCACGGCATTGCCACGATGATTCCGGCGATTCCCACGCCGGGCGCCACCTGGAACGCCGCCGTGCCGCTCTTCTCCGATCCGTTCTATCGCAACGGGCCGAACGACCAGGGCATCGGCTGGAACATCCTCGCCTCGCTGGCGCGCGTGGCGGCGGGCTTCGGGCTGGCGGCGGTGGTCGGCATTCCGGCCGGCTTCCTGCTGGGCCGCTTCGCCTTCCTGAATGCAATGGCGGCGCCGGTGATCAGCCTGCTGCGCCCGGTTTCGCCGCTGGCGTGGCTGCCGATCGGGCTGCTGCTGTTCAAGGCGGCCAACCCGGCCGCCATCTGGGCCATCTTCATCTGCTCGATCTGGCCGATGATCATCAACACGGCCGTCGGCGTGACGCGCGTGCCGCAGGACTACCTGAACGTGGCGCGCGTGCTCGATCTATCCGAATGGAAGGTGTTCCGCAAGGTGCTGTTCCCGGCCGTGCTGCCCTACATGCTGACCGGCGTGCGGCTCTCGATCGGCACCGCGTGGCTGGTGATCGTGGCGGCCGAGATGCTCACGGGCGGCACCGGCATCGGCTTCTGGCTCTGGGACGAGTGGAACAACCTCAAGGTGGAGCACATCGTCATCGCCATCTTCATCATCGGCGTGGTGGGCCTGATCCTCGAGCACCTGCTGCTCGCGCTGGCCCGCCGCTTCAGCTACGGCAACAACTGACCGCCCCCCGAAGGAGCCATCGCCATGGAAAAGTTTGTCAGCATCGAGAACGTGGGCCAGACCTTCAAGACGCGCAAGGGGCCGTTCGTGGCCCTGCGCGACATCAACCTGGGCATTGCCGAGGGCGAGTTCATCACGCTGATCGGGCATTCGGGCTGCGGCAAGTCCACGCTGCTGAACCTGATTGCCGGCCTGACCACGCCCACCACGGGCGCGCTGATCTGCGCCGGGCGCGAGATTGCCGGRCCGGGGCCGGAGCGCGCCGTGGTGTTCCAGAATCACTCGCTGCTGCCGTGGATGACGTGCTTCGAGAACGTCTACCTGGGCGTGGAGCGCGTGTTCGCCGCCACGGAGAGCCGCGCCCAGCTCAAGGCGCGCACCCAGGACACCCTGGCGCTGGTCGGCCTCACGCACGCCGAGARCAAGTATCCGCACGAGATTTCGGGCGGGATGAAGCAGCGCGTGGGCATCGCCCGGGCGCTGGCCATGTCGCCGAAGGTGCTGCTGATGGATGAGCCGTTCGGCGCGCTGGATGCGCTGACCCGCGCCCACCTGCAGGACGAACTCATCAAGATCGTCGCCCGCACCCAAAGCACCGTGGTCATGGTCACGCACGATGTGGACGAAGCGGTGCTGCTGGCGGACCGCATCGTCATGATGACGAACGGTCCGGCGGCCACGGTGGGCGAGATCCTGAAGGTGGACCTCCCCCGCCCGCGCGACCGCGTGGCGCTGGCCGACGACAAGGGCTACCACGCCTGCCGCACCGCCGTGCTGGACTTCCTCTACCGCAAACAGCGCAACCCGGCGCTGCGCGAGGCAGCCTGACCCCGGCGGGGATGCGTGGGATGGCGGGCGTGGGCGAAGCCGCCCTGCTCCGCTATCATGAACGGCAGAACGATCCACATATCCCCTCCCGCCATGACATCTGCCGCCCCGACCCTTCCGCCGTTTTCRGCCAGCAAGTACATCAAGGAGATTGGCCGCGGGGTCAATGGCGCCCGGGCGCTGCCCCGCGAGGACGCCCAGGTGCTGTTCGATGCGATGCTGGCCGGCCGCGTCTCCGACATCGAACTGGGCGCCGTGCTGATGGCCTACCGGATCAAGGGCGAGGCGCCGCACGAGCTGGCCGGCATGCTCGAGGCCGCCCACGGACACTGCGCCGCGCTGGCGCCGCCGCCGGACAAGCCCGTGGTCGTCATCCCCAGCTACAACGGCGCGCGCAAGCAGCCGAATCTGGTGCCGCTGCTGGCGCTGCTGCTGGCGCGCGAAGGCGTGCCGACGCTGGTGCACGGCTCGCGCGAGTTCAACGGCCGGGTGACGAGCATGCAGCTGTTCGAGGCGCTCGGCGTGCCGCTCTGCGCCACCACGCAGGCCGCGCAGGACCAGTTGCGCGACGCCGCCAATCCGCTGGCCGTACTGCCGATCGATGTGCTGTCTCCAGCGCTTTCGCGCCTGCTGGACAAGCGTCCRATCATCGGCCTGCGCAATTCCTCGCACACCATCGTCAAGATGCTGCARCCGGTGGGCAGCCACACGCCGGCCGAGGCGCTGCGGCTCTATAGCTACACCCATCCGGAATACCGCGAGACGCTGACCGATTACTTCTCCCACGAGCCCGCCAACGTGCTGCTGGCGCGTGGTACCGAAGGGGAAGTGGTGGCGGATGCCCGCCGCAGCGGCCGCATCGACTGGCTGCACGACGGCCATCAGCGGACGCTGGTCGATCCGGTAGGCGGGTCGATTGGCGACGTGCCCGAACTGCCGCCGGGCACCGACGTCGGCCTGACCGCCGCCTGGATTCGCAAGGTGCTCGATGGCGACGCGCCGGTGCCGGCGCCCATCGCCACGCAGGTAGCGACCATCCAGGACTGCCTGAAGCAGGCCACGCGCGTGGCCTGGRCRAGCCCGGTCTGACGATTACGGACGATTACGGACGATTAGAGGGCCGATTAAGGCCGGCGCGGAGGCAGCGGAATCCGCTCGGTCTCGCCCGGCACATGCGGGAACTCGTCGYTCTCCCAGCGGCGCGCGGCGTCGTCGATGTCTTCCTTGGTGCTCGCCACGAAGTTCCAGTAGATGAAGCGATGGCCGTCGGTCGGATCGCCGCCCAGCAGCATCACGCGCGCGGCGGTGGTCGCGGTCAGCGTGGCCGGCTCGCCCGGCACCAGCACGGCGAGGTGTTCCCCCGCCAGCGCCTCGCCATCGATCGTCACATCGCCTTCCACCGGATAGAGCCCGCGCTGCACGTGCTCGGGCGGAATCACCAGCGTCGCGCCGGCTTCCATGTCGATGGCCACGTAAAGCGTGCGGCTGTACACGCGGACCGGGGATTCCGCGCCGAAGGCGTCGCCGGCAATCACGATCATCCGCACGCCGGGAAGCTCCAGCTTGGGCAACGTGGCGCCCGGGTGGTGGTGGAACGACGGCGGATCCTTCTCATGCGCCTTCGGCAGCGCCACCCAGGTCTGGATGCCATGCAGCAGCGGACCGGCCTGGCGCGCGGCGTCTGGCGAACGCTCCGAGTGCGTGATGCCGGTGCCGGCGGTCATCCAGTTCACGTCGCCAGGGCGAATCACCTGCTCGCTGCCGAGGCTGTCACGGTGCRTGATCTCGCCTTCGAACAGATACGTCACGGTCGCGAGGCCGATATGTGGATGGGGCCGCACATCCATGCCATTACCCGGCGGCATCGACACAGGACCGAGGTGATCGAAGAAGATGAAGGGGCCCACGGTCTGCGTGGCGGCGGCGGGCAGCAGGCGGCGGACCGTGAACTCGCCGATGTCCCGCACATGGGGCTTGAGCAAGTGTTCGATGGCAGACATGACAGGACTCCTGGCAATGGGATAACAACGGGAAAACAGCGGAAAGCTGGCCGCCAGTGTAGCGAAATGCGCAATACAGCATCCCGAAATCACGATGAAACCGATCGGGGCGAGTTCCCTCTAATCATGGTACGCGACGCTGGCGGCCCGCCAGCCCTTGCCAGACAAGGCGCGGACGCCGCACCGAGGCCCATTAGACTATCCCAACAACGACATTCATTGTCCGGAACTATCAACCCTATAGAAGCTCTAACTTAGCACTCGCCGAACCTGAGTGCTAATATGCGTTGCAGTGCAGTGACTCTTCCGATTCTGGAATCGAGGCACGCCGGCAACCTACCGCCGGATGCGAAAGGAGCAATAAGCGTGACCGCAGTTCTGTCTGCCGACCCAACCAAGATTTCTGGCCGTCTGCCGATGGCCCCCAAGAATGCCGCCGCTGGCAGCCTCGCGCTCGCCTTCCCGGCCGCAGTGGGCAATCTGGATAGCTACATCCAGGCTATCCACCGGATTCCGCTGCTGACCGCCGAGGAAGAGCAGCGCCTCGCGCGCGACCTGCGCGACCATGAATCCGTCGATGCCGCCCGCCGGCTGGTGATGTCCCACCTGCGTCTGGTGGTGTCCATCGCCCGCCAGTACCTGGGCTACGGCCTGCCGCATGCGGATCTGATCCAGGAAGGCAACATCGGGCTGATGAAGGCCGTGAAGCGCTTCGACCCGGATCAGGGCGTGCGTCTGGTGTCGTACGCGATGCACTGGATCAAGGCCGAAATCCACGAATACGTGCTGAAGAACTGGCGCATGGTCAAGGTGGCGACCACCAAGGCCCAGCGCAAGCTGTTCTTCAACCTGCGCAGCCACAAGACCGGCGCACACACGTTCACGCCCGAGCAGGTGGAAGCCGTGGCGCGCGAACTGAACGTGAAGCCCGAAGAAGTGATGGAGATGGAGACCCGCCTRTCGGGCGGCGACCTAGCGCTGGAAGGCCAGATCGACGACGGCGAGGAGGAATTCGCCCCCATCGCGTATCTGGCGGACAACCACAACGAGCCGACCCGCGTGCTCGAGGCCAAGCGCCAGGACCGCATGCAGGTCGAAGGGCTGGTCGAGGCGCTGGAGCGTCTGGATGCCCGCAGCCGCCGCATTATCGAGGCACGCTGGCTGGACGTGAACGACGACGGCTCGGGCGGCGCCACGCTGCATGAGCTGGCCGACGAGTTTGGCGTCTCCGCCGAGCGCATCCGCCAGATCGAGGCGGCCGCGATGAAGAAGATGAAGGGTGCGCTGGCGGCTTTCGCCTGATCCTCCGCTCCCCGCAATGCAGAAGGGCCGGTCTTGCGACCGGCCCTTTTTTTGTCTTGCCTTCGCCTTACGACAGCAGCTGCTTCAAATCATGCGCGATCGGGTCCGGCCCCTGGCCGTGGCGCAGGAACAGGCGCAGCTGGCCGTTGGTATCGAACACATAGCTGCCGGCCGAGTGATCCACGGTGTAGTTGTTCGGCGAGGTGCCCGGCACCTTGGCGTAGAAGACCTTGAAGTCCTTGGTCACCTTCTTCAGCGCCGCCTCGTCGGCCGGGCGCAGGCCCAGGAAGCGGGCGTCGAAGGCGGGCACGTACTGGCCGAGCAGCGCGCCCGTGTCGCGTTCCGGGTCCACGGTCACGAACAGCACCTGGACCTTGTCGGCGTCCGGGCCGAGCTTGTCCATCACCGCCTTCAGCTCGGCCATCGTGGTCGGGCAGACGTCCGGGCAGTGCGTGTAGCCGAAGAACATCACCACGGCCTTGCCCTTGAAGTCAGCCAGCGTGCGGGTCTTGCCGCTCGGATCCAGCAGCGAGAAGTCCTTGCCGAACTCGGTGGCGCCCGAGATATCCACGTTCTTGAACGAGGGCTTGGGCTGCCCGCAGGCGGCCAGCAGAGCCGTGCAGAGTGCCAGCAGGCAGAGGCGGCGGAACTGGGCAAGGAGGGACGGAGAGCCGGGGAGAGTCATCGGGATACGCGGTGGTCGGGAGAGGTGCCCGGAAGTATCGCCGATCACATCGGCGCTGGCCTCCGGGCGCGGCAAGATGCCGCAGGCGGGCCATCAGACCTGCGGCACGAACTTGAAGTAGTGATCCACCAGCAACGCCGCGAACAGCAGCGAGAGGTACAGGATCGAATAGCGGAAGGTGCGTTGCGCTAGCGCGTCCGAGTAGTTGCGGAACAGCTTCCAGGCGTAGCCGAGGAACACCAGCCCCAGGCCCAGCGCGGCGGCGAGGTAGATATAGCCGCTCATGCCGTAGACGAACGGCAGCAGCGTGGCGGCGATCATCACCAGGGTGTACAGCAAAATGTGGAGCAGCGTGTACTTTTCGCCATGGGTGATCGGCAGCATCGGCAGGCCGGACTTGGCGTAGTCGGCGCGGCGATACAGGGCCAGCGCCCAGAAGTGCGGCGGGGTCCAGGTGAAGATGATCAGCACCAGGAACCACGCCTCGGCCGGCACCGTGCCGGCCACGGCGGCCCAGCCCAGCGCAGGCGGCATGGCGCCCGACAGCCCGCCGATGACGATGTTCTGCGGCGTGGCCGGCTTGAGCAGGATCGTGTAGACCACGGCGTAGCCGAGGAAGGTGGCGAAGGTCAGCCACATCGTCAGGTCATTGGCGAACACGTGCAGCAGCCACATGCCGGCGCCGCCGAGGATGGCCGAGAACACCAGCGTCTGCGCGCTGGAGATCTCACCGGTGGCGGAAGGCCGCCACGCGGTGCGGCGCATCAGCGCGTCGACTTTCTGCTCGACCAGGCAGTTGATGGCGAACGCGGCACCGGCCAGCAGCCAGATGCCAGCGGCACCGCCGAGCAGCACCGACCAGGGCACCATGCCGGGCGTCGACAGGAACATGCCGATGACGGCACAGAACACGGCCAGTTGCGTGACGCGCGGCTTGGTCAGCGCGGCATATTGGCGAGCCAGGTGCCGAATTCGGCCCACGGAGGAATGAGGTTGGGTAGCGGAGACCACGGGGGGCATCTTGTCCTTCATGTGGCGCGCGCGGCTGAGGCGGATTGAGCAGCGGCGCCGGCATAACGTGTCGCGAGGGTCGCGAGGCCGATATTGTAGTGGAGACGGAGCAACAGCATCAGCAACAGGGCCGCGCCGCCGTTGTGCGCCACCGCCGCGCCGAGCGGCCAGTCGAACACGATATTGGACATGCCGGTGGCCAGTTGCAGCGCCAGCACGGCCAGCAGCCATGTGGCGTGGCGCGTCAGGCCCTCCATCCGGCGCGCGCGCAGGCCGAACCAGGCCAGGAAGCCGAGCACCACGAAGGCAAAGCCGCGATGCACCCAGTGGATGGCCACCAGCGCCGCGTGCGGGATGTAATCGCCATCGGCCGTCATGCCGAGCTGGCGCCAGAGCGTGAAGCCGTGGCGGAAGTCCATCTCGGGCACCAGCTGGCCGTTGCARAGCGGGAAATCGGTGCAGGCCAGCACCGCGTAGTTGGTGCTGACCCAGCCGCCGAGGAAGATCTGGATCACCAGCAAGCCCAGCGCCACCCACGCCGCCCAGCGCAGCGAGGCCGCCTGCGGCGCCACCGCGTGCGGCAGGTCATTGCGGGAGCCGAGCACGATCAGCGACGACAGCAGCGCCATCGCCAGCAGCAGGTGGGTCACCACGATGATCGGCTGGAGCTTCATCGTCACGGTCAGCGCGCCGAACAAGCCCTGCACGCAGACCAGCACGAACACCCCCGTGGCGAACCACGGCGACTGCTTCAGCTCGCGCCGCTTGACCCACGCCAGCACCATCAACGAGATGATCAGCACACCCACCGCCATGGCGAAATAGCGATGGATCATCTCGATCCACGCCTTGGCCAGCGTGACCGGGCCGCTCGGCAGCGCGGTCTCGGCGGCGCGGATCGGCTCCATGGCCGCGTGCGGGTTCGAGTGGCCGTAGCAGCCGGGCCAGTCCGGGCAGCCGAGGCCGGAATCGGTCAGTCGGGTGAAGCTGCCGAACATGATCAGGTCCAGCGTGAGGAAGGCGGTGACCCAGACCAGCTTGCGATACTTGTCGCGGCTGCCCCGCACCAGCACGTACGAGAGCGGCAGCAGGGCAATCAGGATGCCAATGATGGCGAGTTGGAGCAGCATCGCAAATCAGCCAATTCGGGAAAATTTGAGCAGCTTCTTCAGGTCGCTGCTGATCTGTTTCGGGTCGGGTTCCTTCGGCCAGCGCAGCATCAGGTTGCCGAGCGGGTCGATCAGGTACACGGTGTCTTCAGCCCTGGCGCCCGGTTCGGCCGGCAGCCACTGGCGCAGCGCGGCGCCGTCCATGCGCAGGAAGCGCACGCCCGCATAGGGTTCGTTGTAGGCGCTGGACAGCCGTTCGTCCACGGTGCCCGTATCGGAAATCAGCCAGACCGGGGTAATGCGCTCGCGGTCCTGGCCCTGCCCCGCGCGGATCTGGCGCATCGTGAACAGCCGCTTGGCACACGCTTCGTCGCAGGCGGACGCGGCGGTCATCACCATCAGCCACTTGCCCCGGAAGGACGACAGCGGCACGGCCTCGCCGCGCTCGTCGGTCACGTTGAGCGGCGGCATCGGGCGCAGCGGGTCGACCAGCGTGCCGTAGTTGGTGCTGGCGCCGCTCGGCTTGACCACGTAATAGGTGAAATACGAGAAGATGACCGGCGACGCGCAGACCAGCAGCAGCATCAGCATCTGCAGGCGGCCACGGCGCGTGCGCGCATCGATGCGGGAGTCCGGCGTGGCCGTGGGGTCTTGCGATGGCATGGAGTTCGTCTGTACGTTCATCGTTCGGTTATCGGTTCGGCAGGGCGGTGTCCCGGCGCGCACGGCGCCAGCCCAGCACGGCCACCAGCACCACGGTCAGCGCGGCCAGGCCGAACCACTGGGCGGCGTAGCCATAGTGGCGGTCCGCGCCGAGGTCGGCGGCCGCCCAGTCGCGCGCGAGGCCATCGCCGGTATCGGTGGCCTGCTGCATCACCAACGGCAGTAGCGGCGCCCCGGTTTCCCGGGCGAACGCCGCCAAGTCTACATTCTGGCGGATCTTCTGCCCTGCTTCGGCCGACGCGTCTTGCCCGAGGCCGTAGACGCGCGGCGCCGTGGCCACCGCCGTGCCGTCCAGCGTGACGTCGCCATCGGGCGTGGGGAACGGGGCGATCCGCGTGCGGTCCTGGGCGTCGCGCGGCAGCCATCCGCGCAGCACCAGCACGCTGGCGCCGCCATCGGCCAGCTTCAGCGGCGTCAGCACCAGGAAGCCGGCGCGGCCGTCCGAGCCGTTGCCGTGCGGGCGGTTGTCCAGCAACACGGTGCGGGCGGCGTCGAAGCGGCCCCGGGCGCGTACGCGGCGGTCGACCACCTGCGTGGCGTCGATGCGGGCCGTGTTCAGGTCCACCGGCGCCTGCGCCGCCAGCGCGGCCAGCCGCGCGGCGCGGTCCACCTTCTCGTGGGCCCGGCGCAATTGCCAGTTGCCGAGCGCGCAGGTCACGACGACCACGGTCAGTGCCGCCACCAGCGGCACCGCCCCCGGCGAGCGCCACAGGCTCCCCCGATTGCGGGTCGTCACGAATGGCCTCGCGAGGCCACGGTGCCATAATGGCCACTTTCGTGACCCGCGGCCTCCCTTCGCTCCAGCATGCGCTTCGTCATCATCGTCGCCTTCATTCTGATCATCGGCAGCCTGGCCTCCGCGCTGTTCTTCATGATGCGCGACCGTGGCCGCACCCCCAACATGATGCGCTCGTTGATGCTGCGCGTCGGCTTCTCGGTGGCGCTGTTCCTGTTCATCCTGTTCGCCAACTGGATGGGATGGATCCACAGCACCGGCATCCATATGTCGCCCTGAGCGGMTGCCAGTCCCCAAAACAAAAAGCGCCGCGCGAGGATCGTCCTCCGCGGCGCTTCGTCTTGTACCGCAGGACCGCCGCAGCGGCCCGTTCCTGYCYTTACAGCCAGTACACCACCACGTAGAGGCCGAGCCAGACCACGTCAACGAAGTGCCAATACCAGGCGGCGCCTTCGAACGCGAAGTGGTGCTGCGGCGTGAAGTGTCCGCGCAGCACGCGGCCCAGCACCACCGCCAGCATGATCGCCCCCATCGTCACGTGGAAGCCGTGGAAGCCGGTCAGCAGGAAGAACGTCGAACCATAGACCCCGGAGGTCAGCTTCAGGTTCAGTTCCGAGTAGGCGTGCATGTACTCGTAGACCTGCAGGCACATGAAGAGCGCGCCGAGCAGGATGGTCAGCACCAGGCCCTGGATCAGCTGGCTGCGCTTGCCGGCCAGCAGCGCGTGGTGCGCCCAGGTCAGCGTGACGCCGGAGGTCAGCAGCAGCGCCGTGTTGATCGTGGGGATCGGCCACGGACCCATGGTCTGGAAGCTCTCCACCGTGCCCGCCGGGCCGAGGTTGGGCCACACGGCCGCGAAGTCCGGCCAGATGATCTTGTTGTTCAGGTCGCCCAGCCACGGCATGGCGATGGTGCGGGCGTAGAACAACGCGCCGAAGAAGGCCGCGAAGAACATCACCTCGGAGAAGATGAACCAGCCCATCGACCAGCGGAACGAGACGTCGATGTTCTTGCCGTACAGGCCGCCTTCCGACTCGCGGATGGCGTCGCCGAACCAGCTCTTGAGCACGAACAGGAACCACAGCAGGCCGAAGCCGCACAGGAACGGGGCCCACGACTGGCCGTTGACCCAACCCGCGGCGCCGGCGCCGGTCATCAGCAGGCCGAAGGCCGCCGTGATGGGGTGGCGCGACGGGCCCGGTACGAAGTAGTACGGAGCATTTGCGCGATTCGCACTCATTCTTCTATCTCCAGCTCAGTGTCTCTGATTCGTTGTAGTTCCGCACCGCCGGCCGACCTCCCTGCCGGTGGTGTGCTCGTACTTCTCTTATTTTTTCGGGGACAGCTTCATCCCACCACGGTCTTCACGATGCCGATCAAAATCGCCACGAACAGCGCCGCGGCAATCAGGCCGGCGATGATCACGTGCACCGGGTTCAGCCGCGCCATGTCGGTCTCGTGCTCCGACCCCTTGCGCAGGCCGATGAACGACCACAGCACCGCGCGCACCGTCTGCGCGAACGACGCCTTGCGCTGAAGCGGATCCTGCGGCTCTGGCGTCACACCCATCTCAGCTTCCCTGCCCCGCCGGCGCCGCCGTCTGCGCCACCGGCGTGCCGATCTCGAAGAAGGTGTACGACAGCGTGATCGTCTTCACATCCTTGGGCAGGTTCGGATCGATCACGAACACCACCGGCATCTCGCGCGCCTCGCTGGCCTTGAGCGTCTGCTGCTTGAAGCAGAAGCACTCCACCTTCTTGAAGTACTCGGTGGCCTGCTTGGGCGCGTAGCTCGGGATGGCCTGCGCGGAAATATCGCGCGACTGCCCGTTGGCCACTTCGTAGACGATGGTCGTCAGCTCGCCCGGATGCACTTCCATCGAGGACTTCACCGGGCGGAACGCGAACGGCCCGCGCGCGTTGGAGTCGAACTCCACCGTGATCGTGCGGCTCTTGTCCACCTGGGTGTTCTTCTTCAGCGATCCGCCGTACAGATCGCGCGTGGTCACCACGTTGATGCCGGTGACCTCGCAGATCTTCTTGTACAGCGGCACCAGCGCATAGCCGAAGCTGAACATCAGGCCCACCACCACCAGCAGCCGCAGCAGCATGCCGCGGTTGAAGCGTCGCTCGATTGCCCGGTCTTCCGCCTTCTGCTGCGCGTCCACGTCTATCTCCGCTCAACCGCCAAGGAACACCATCTTGGCGAAGAATCCCAGGAAGAACACCACCACGATGGACAGCAGGATCAGGCCCAGCCGCCGGTTGGCGGCTCGTTGGGTGGCCTGGCGGCCCTGGCTGTCCGTGCGCGACGGGGTTTCCGGCTTCATGGCGTCAATCACTCAGCGCACCTGTGGCGGCTCTTCGAAGGTGTGGAACGGCGCCGGCGACGGCACGGTCCATTCCAGGCCCTCGGCGCCATCCCACGGCTTGTCGCCGGCAGCCTGGCCGCCCCGGTAGGACGGCAGCACCACGAAGAAGAAGAAATACACCTGCATCAGGCCGAAGCCCAGCGCGCCGATCGACGCAACCGCGTTGAAGTCCGTGAACTGGACCGCGTAGTCCGCGTAGCGACGCGGCATGCCGGCCAGGCCCAGGAAGTGCATCGGGAAGAAGGTCACGTTGAAGAAGATCAGCGAGCCCCAGAAGTGGATCTGGCCGCGCGTCTCGTTGTACATGAACCCGCTCCACTTCGGCCCCCAGTAGTAGAAGCCGGCGAACAGCGCGAACAGCGAACCGGCCACCAGCACATAGTGGAAGTGCGCCACGATGAAGTAGGTGTCCTGAATCTGGATGTCGATCGGGGCCACGGCCGGGATCAGGCCGGTGAAGCCGCCGATCGTGAACACGAAGATGAAGCCGATGGCGAACAGCATCGGCGTCTCGAAGGTCATCGAGCCGCGCCACATCGTGGCGATCCAGTTGAAGATCTTCACGGCCGTCGGCACCGCGATCAGCATCGTCGCGTACATGAAGAACAGCTGGCCGGTCACCGGCATGCCGGTGGTGAACATGTGGTGCGCCCAGACGATGAACGACAGGATGGCGATGGACGCCGTGGCGTACACCATCGAGCTGTAGCCGAACAGGCGCTTGCGCGCGAACGCCGGCACCACGTGCGAGATGATCCCGAACGCGGGCAGGATCATGATGTACACCTCGGGGTGGCCGAAGAACCAGAAGATGTGCTGGTACATCACTGGGTCACCACCGCCGGCGGCCGAGAAGAAGCTCGTGCCGAAGTGGCGGTCGGTCAGCACCATGGTGATGGCGCCAGCCAGCACCGGCATCACGGCGATCAGCAAGTAGGCGGTGATCAGCCAGGTCCAGCAGAACATCGGCATCTTCATCAGCGTCATGCCGGGCGCGCGCATGTTGAGGATGGTGACGATGATGTTGATCGAGCCCATGATCGACGAGGCGCCCATGATGTGCATGGCGAAGATGGCCATGTCCATGCCGGGGCCCATCTGCACCGAGAGCGGCGCGTAGAGCGTCCAGCCGGCGGCGGTGGCGCCGCCCGGGGCGAAGAACGAGCCGGCCAGCAGCAGCGCCGCCGGGGGCATCAGCCAGAAGCTGAAGTTGTTCATCCGCGCGAAGGCCATGTCCGAGGCGCCGATCTGGAGCGGAATCATCCAGTTCGCGAAGCCGACGAACGCCGGCATGATCGCGCCGAACACCATGATCAGGCCGTGCATCGTGGTGAACTGGTTGAACAGCTCGGGGCGGAAGAACTGCAGGCCCGGCTCGAACAGCTCCAGGCGGATCAGCAGTGCCAGCACGCCGCCGGACAGCAGCATCGTGAACGAGAACAGCAGGTACAGCGTACCGATGTCCTTGTGGTTGGTGGCGAACAGCCAGCGGCGCCAGCCATGGGGGTGATCGTGCGCATGATCGTCATGGCCGTGGCCATGTCCATGATCATGGGCGTGGTCGTGCGGATGACCCAGCGTCTCCGGGGTAGCGGTACTCATCGCGTTGACTCCTGAATTCCTGTATGCGGTGCGGCTGCGGGTCAGCCTGCGACGCGGTTGCCCGCGAGGCTGGCCTGCTTGTCGGGGGAGGTGGCCGGGGCCGGATCGGCCTTGGCCTTCGGCGCCGCCTCGGCGGTACCCGCCGTCGGTGCGCCACCGCCTTCGGGGAACTTGCCCGCGCGGGCGTTCACGAAGTCGGCCGGCTGGATTACCTCGCCAGTCCGGTTGCCCCACGCATTCCGGGTGTAGGTCATGGCCGCGGCCAGTTCCGTGTCGGACAGCTGCTTCCAGGACGGCATGCCGCCGCGTCCTTCCAGCAGGATGTGCATCTGGCCGGCCTTCGGACCGTTCACTACCTTGGAGCCGTCCAGCGCCGGGAACGCGCCGGCGCCCTTGCCGTTCGGCTGGTGGCAGACCGCGCAGTTCGACGCGTAGACCTTCTCCCCACGCACCTTCATCTCATCGAGCGTCCAGGTCTTGTTGGGATCGTCCGCCGCTGCGGCCAGCGCCTTCTTCTTCTCGTCGACCCACTTGGTGTAGTCGGCGTCCGAGACCACGCGCACGACGATCGGCATGAACGCGTGTTCCTTGCCGCACAGCTCGGCGCACTGGCCACGGTAGACGCCGATCTTCTCGGCGCGGAACCAGGTGTCGCGCACGAAGCCGGGAATCGCATCCTGCTTCACGCCGAAGGCCGGGATCATCCACGCGTGGATCACGTCGTTGGCCGTCGTGACGATGCGGATCTTCTTGTTGACCGGCACCACCAGCTCGTTGTCCACCTCCATCAGGTAGGTGTTCGACTTCGGCTGCTCGTTGTTGATCTGCTCGCGCGGCGTGGTCAGGGTGGAGACGAACGAGATGCCTTCGCCCTGGCCCTTCAGGTAGTCGTAACCCCACTTCCACTGGTAGCCGGTGGCCTTGATGGTGATGTCGGAGTTGGTGGTGTCCTTCATCGCGACCACGGTCTTGGTGGCGGGAAGCGCCATTGCGATCACGATCAGGAACGGGACRATGGTCCACACCACTTCCACGGTAATGCTTTCGTGGAACGCGGCCGACTTGGCACCACGGCTCTTGCGGTGCGTGAAGATGGAATAGAACATCACGCCGAACACGGCGATGAAAATCACCGTGCAGATGATGAGCATCATCCAGTTCAGCCAGTGAATCTGTTCGGCGATCTTTGTAACGGGTTCGGTCAGGTTCAGCTGTCGGACGGCCGGGCCGCCTGGCATATCACTGACCGCGGAGGCCGCCTGGCTGGCAAGCAGGGACGCACCTGCCAGACATGCTGCGGATGCCTTCTTCCACATTTTCATTGTTTATCTACCCAATTTACAGATTCAAATCTGTCCCCGCCGTGCCCTGCCTCCCTTCCTCTCAGAAGCAATGCAGGACTGCCGCGAGTTCCTGCGCGAACTTGCGCCGCCGTATCGGGTCCAGATGACACCCCACCCGCACGACGCGCTTGTCCGACCGCAGAACCACGAGCGCCCGGAACGATTCACCCAGTTCCACCCGCACCCATCGCGGGTTGAATACCTCACGCGTGACCCGACTGGCGCTGGCTGTCTCCACGACCAGCATACCGTCGGTCACACTCACGCGTTCATAATCCGTCGCATGGCGTGCGTACGCCAGCAGGGCAATCCCCAGCCCGAGCAGCTCGAGCCCCGCGAAAGGCAGCACGAGCCAGGCCCCATGCCACGCGGCAAGGAACACCGCGATGGCAGTGGAAATACATACGATGGAGAAGTAGAACCAGCCGACCTGGCGTGGGGAGAGCGAGCAATTCCGCTTCATCAGCCAGTCGTTGCTCGGCAAGGGGGGACGTCCGTCGTGATTACCGCCGGAGTCAACTCCTGCCGTCTGGAATGCGATACCCAAGTCTTGCATCGCCCAACCACTTTGCATCGGATGCACACCCGGGACGAATGGCGCGCCCGGGCACGTGCGGAGTGCATTCCGGGGGCGTTCTTGTGCCAGGGGACCACTGCGACAAACTGGCGCATTATATGGCGCTTCGCATACTCGAACAAGGGAGGATTTGACCGGAGGGCTTGCCTAGTTCAAGTTTTTGTGCATGGCTGCAACAGCCCCGATAGTCAACACAATCGGTGTGTGCGCAATGTTGCGCGACGGTCCGGGCGACCGTCCGCACGGTGTGTCAGCGGCGTGGCGAAGCCCGTCCGATCTTGTCGATCGGCACCACCGCGCGGCCCTGATCGTCGGTGGCCTGCCGGCCACGCGGCGCCAGCTTCCACGCATGGCCGTAGACAATCTCGAAGGTCAGCGGGATCACCCCATCGCTGTTGCGCTGGCGCTCCAGCGCGTCCAGCACGGCGCGATGCCAGCGGCGCCCGCGCAGCCCGGCCGGGCCGGGGCGCCGGAAGCCGCCGAAGGACTGCACCTCGCGCAGCAGCGTCTCGGGGGACTCGTAGGTGATGGTCAGCGTCTCCATGTCCATCACGGGCGTGGACCAGCCGCTGTGGACCAGCATGTCGCCAATGTCATGCATGTCGACGAAACGGAGCGTGTGCGCATCGAGGTCGACCTCGCCGAACGCCGTGCGCAGCTCGCGCAGCGTGTCCGGGCCGAACAGCGAGAACAGCACCAGCCCCTCGTCGGCCGTCACACGATGCCACTCGGGGAACACGCGGTGCGGCTCGGGATGCCAGTGGAGCGCGAGGTTGGACCAGAGCAGATCGAAGCTGGCGCCATCAAACGGCAGTGTGGCAAGATCGCCCTGCACCAGGTCGAACATCGGACGCTTGCCGAGCATGCGGCCGATCCACCCCGGGCGGCGCTGCGGATCGCGCTGGCCGGCTTCGTGCAGCATCGCGCCGGAAATATCGAGGCCGGCGATCTGCGCATCGGGAAACCGCGCGCGCAAACCCGCCAGGCCCTGGCCATGGCCGCAGCCGATATCGAGCGCGCGCCGTGGCGCGAGCCGGATCACCTCCATGCGCTCCTGCATGCGCCGGCCGATCTCGCCGAGCAGGAAATCCAGCTTGCCGAAGGCGGCGCTGCGGCGGTCGAAGGCAAGCCGGGTCAGCCGCGCGGGCGGCAACCAGGCATCGGGAGAATCAGCGGCATGCAAGGACACGGACAATCGGAACCAGTGGGGAGCGGTCGGACGGGACCGCGAGGATCGCAAGTATACGCGCGCGCCGCCGGGGCTGCCGGGCGCTGCCTCGCTGGGCTGCTGCCGTCCCTGCTCCCGTCCTTGCTCCCCTCCGCCTGTGCGATTTGCGGCGATGTGCAGCGCGATGTGGTCTGCGCCGCCTGCGCCGGATCCCTGTTGGCGGCGCGGCCCCGCTGCCCGCGCTGTGCCAGTCCGGGCGGGAGCCATTGCCCGGCCTGCGTGCCCGACGACCCAATCGACGCCACCGTGACGCTGGCCGACTACGCCGAGCCACTCGATCGCCTGATCCTGCGGCTCAAGTTCGGCGCCGCGCTGCCCGTCGCCGGCTGGATCGCCGCGCAGCTTGCCGAAAGCCTGCGCGCCCTGCCCGATCTTCCCAATCTTCCCGATCTCATCGTCCCCGTGCCGCTTGCGCCGCAACGGCTGGCCGCGCGCGGTTTCAACCAGGCGTGGGAGATTGCCCGCCCGCTGGCCCGGCGGCTCGGCGTGCGCGCCGATGCGACCCTGCTCACCCGYCGGCGCGACACCGCCACCCAGCTCATGCTGGACCTGCCCGCCCGCCAGGCCAATCTGCGCGATGCCTTCGCACTGGCCCGCCCCATGTGCCTCGACGGCCGCCACATCGCCGTGGTCGATGATGTGATGACCACCGGCGCCACGCTGCGCGCCGCTGCCGCCGTCCTCAAGGCCCATGGCGCCCGGCGCGTCACCGCCCTGCCCGCGCTGCGCACCCCGTAAAAATGCGACGGGATGACAGCCACCCCCTGCCGCGGTAAGCTCGGGGCCGATTTTCCAGCCATCGCGCCATGTTCAACGTCGTCCTCGTCGAGCCCGAAATTCCGCCGAATACCGGCAATGTGATCCGCCTGTGCGCCAACACGGGGGCGCAGCTGCACCTCGTCAAGCCGCTCGGATTTCCGCTCGAGGACGCCCGCATGCGCCGCGCGGGCCTGGACTATCACGAATTCGCGACGATGCGCGTGCACGAGAGCTGGAACGCCCTGATGGCGGCCGAGCAGCCTGATCCGGACCGTATGTTCGCCCTGACCACGCACGGCTCCACGCCGTTCGGGCAAGTCAGTTTCCGTCCCGGGGACTGGTTCGTGTTCGGATCGGAGACCCGCGGCCTGGCGCCCGAGCGGCGCGAGTGGTTCCCGGCCACGCAGCGCATCCGGCTGCCGATGCGGCCGGACAACCGCAGCCTGAATCTCTCCAATACCGTGGCCGTGGTGGTGTTCGAGGCCTGGCGCCAGAACGGCTTCGCCGGCGGCGCCTGACAGGAGAGGAGCGCCTGACGGCCTGGGCGACGCCTAGCCCTCGGGCTGCACGCCCGCCGCGCGGATCACCTTGGCCCAGCGGGCCGTCTCGGTGGCCATGGTCTGGCGCAGCGAGGCCGGCGCGGTACCAGCCGGCACGAAATACTGGGCGCGCATCTTCTCGCGCACGTCGGCGCTGCCGATGATCGTCACGAGTTCCCGGTACAGGCGGTCGATCACCGGCGCCGGCGTCCCGGCTGGCGCCAGCACGGCCTGCCACGAGATGGCCTCGAAGCCCGGATAGCCCGATTCCGCCACGGTCGGCACCTGCGGCAGCAGCCCGGTACGCCCCGTGGAGGTCACGGCGAGCAGGCGCAGCTTGCCGGCCGTCACCATCGGCATGGCAATCGCGGGCACCATGAAACCGGCCTGCACCTGCCCACCGACGATGGCGGTGGTGATCTGCGGAAACCCCTGATACGGCACGTGCTGGAGGTCGATGCCAGCCATGGCCTTGAGCTGCTCCATGGCCAGGTGCGCCGCACTCCCGTTGCCCACCGACCCATAGTTCAGCGCGCCCGGCCGGGCCTTGGCCAGCGCGACGAAGTCGGCCAGCGTGTGCACCGGCAGCCGCGCATCGACCACCAGCACATTCGGCGAGGTGGCCACCAGCGTCACCGGCGCCAGTTGGCGCACCGGGTCATAACCAAGATGGCGGTAGAGCGCCGGCGCCGTGACAAGCGGGCCGTTGATCGTAAACAGCAGCGTATTGCCGTCCGGCACGGCCTTGGCGACCATGCCGGTGCCGATATTGCCGCCTGCACCGGGCCGGTTCTCCACCACCACCGGCTGGCCCAGCGCCACGGCCAGCTTCTCGGTGACGATCCGGGCGATCAGGTCTGGCGAGGAGCCCGCCGGGAACGGCACGATCATGCGGATGGGGCGCGACGGCCACGTCTCCGCCAGCGCCGGCGCGGCGCCCAGGCACAGCGTGGAAAGCGTGGCGATCATCGCCCCGAGGGCTTGGCGGCGGCTAGGCATCTAATCTTGGGGGATTTGCGGTTATTCGTCCCGCGCGTCGCGCTGGAGCAGTTGCGCCACGGCGTCGGCRGCRGACAGGCCCTCGAACAGCACCGCGCAGACCGCGCGCGTGATCGGCATCTCCACGCCATGCCGGGCGGCCAGCGCCGCCACCGCCTGGGCGCATCGCACCCCCTCGGCCACGTGGCCGAGGTCGGCGAGCACCTGTTCGAGCGTCTTGCCGCCCGCCAATTGCTGTCCGACCTTGCGGTTGCGCGAGAGGTCGCCGGTGGCGGTCAGGATCAGGTCGCCCATCCCGGCGAGGCCCATGAAGGTCTCCACGCGGCCGCCGAGCGCCAGCCCGAACCGGGTCATCTCGGCCAGCCCGCGCGTGACCAGCGCCGCGCGCGCGTTGAGGCCCAGGCCCAGACCATCGCTGGCGCCGGTGGCAATCGCCAGCACGTTCTTGACCGCGCCGCCCACCTCCACGCCGATCAGGTCATCGCTGCCATAGATCCGCATGGCATGGTGATGGAACGCCACCTGCGCGCGGTCCGCCAGCGCATGGGACGTGCCCGCCACGGTCAGCGCGCACGGCAGCCCCTGAGCCACTTCCTTGGCGAAGCTGGGCCCGGTCAGCACGCCATATTCGATCTGGCCCGGCGTCACGCCGAGCGCATCGAGTTCCTCGCGCACCATCTGGTGCGGCATGGCGTGGGTGTCGGCCTCGAAGCCCTTGCAGAGCCAGAGCATGGCCAGCGGCGCAGGCCGTCCGGCATGGCGCGCGGCCAGCCGGCGCGTCATCTCGCGCAGGCCGGAAACCGGCGTGGCCACCACCAGGAGCCCGTCCGGGTCAGCCAGCGCATGATCCACGGCGGCATCGAAATCGGCTTCGCAGGCCAGTCGGGGGGATAACGCCACCCCGGGCAGGTAGGCCGCGTTCATGCCGGTTTGCGCGATATCGGCCAGTTGCGCGGCATCGCGGCCCCAGAGCACCACATCGTGCACGGTGGCCGCGTGGCTGGCCAGGGCAGTGCCCCAGGCCCCGGCGCCGAGGAAGGTCAGTTTCATGGCGATTCTGGCGGAATGGCGGATAACGTCAGTATGGCGGGGGAAATCAAAACGGGGCCGAAGCCCCGTTTTAAGTCGCCCGTTCTGCCTGGCACCCTGAGGCGCCGGCAAAACGAAGCGAAGCGGTTCTGGCTAGGCGCGCGGCCGCAGACAGTACAAGTGGTACGGCAAGGCCGCGCAACGACGCCAGAATCGTTTTGCCGGTGCCTCAGTGGCGCGCCTGGCTGCCGTCGGGCATCACGATGCCCGACTCGCCGCCCTGCTGGCCAGCTTCTTCCATGGCCTGCTGCAGGCGTTGCTCGTACAGTGCCTGGAAGTTGATTTCCGACAGGTGAATCGCCTGGAAGCCGGCGCGCGTGATCACGTCGGCCACGTTGCCGCGCAGGTACGGGTACAGGATGGTCGGGCAGGCGATGCCCAGCAGYGGGTCCAGCTGCTCCACCGGCACGTTGCGGATGTCGAAGATGCCGGCCTGATGGGCTTCCACCAGGAACGCTACCTTGTCCTGCACCTTGGTGGTCACCGTGCCGGTCACCACGACTTCGAAAATGCCTTCCTGCAGTTGCGCGGCGGCCACGTTGACCTGCACTTCCACGGCCGGCGCTTCCGACTCGAGGAAGATGGCCGGCGAGTTCGGCTGCTCCAGCGACATGTCCTTCAGGTACACGCGCTGGATGTTGAAGAAGGGCTGATCGTCCTGCTGGGTGGCTTGTTGCTCGTCGCTCATGAAAGGCTTCCCGGTTGAATCGGTTTGGAATCGATTTTTGGTCTCTGCCGGGCGCGGGGCCCGGCTGGAAAGCGCATATGGTACATGACGCCGATGGCGATTTCACCCGCTCGCCGCCGAATCAGAATCGTCTCAGATATCCGATGGGCGGCGGGCTACCGGAGACCCGGCAGGTCAGGCGGCCAGCAGCGGCACCAGGCCGCCCTGGCGGTCCAGCGCGGAGAGGTCGTCGAAGCCACCCACATGGGTCTCGTCGATATAGATCTGTGGCACGGTGCGGCGGCCGGTGCGCGACATCATTTCCTCGCGCTTTCCCGGTTCGCGGTCGATCAGGATCTTTTCGACCGCTTCGACGCCCCGTTGCTTCAGCAGCCGTTCGGCCATCTGGCAATAGGGGCACACCACCGTGCTGTACATGACGACGCGGGCCATGCGGAATCTCCTTGTCTTCAAAATGCGGCGGCGCGGTCCGCCCCGGGCGGAACCGCGCCGCTTCGCTGCTGTAAATGGGGCTGTCGCGCTTACTTGACGACCGGCAGGCCGGCCTGTTGCCAGGCTGTCATGCCGCCTTCGAGCGCGTAGACCTCACTGTACCCGGCTTCCTTCAACGCTGCTTGGGCCTTGCCCGAGCGCTGGCCGGTCTGGCAGATCACGATGATGGGGACGGATTTGTCGCGGGCCAGGCCGCTGGCGCGCGACGGCAGGTCGGCAAGTGGCGCACTCTTCGCTTGCGGCATGTGGCCCTTGGCGAATTCGGCGGCGTCGCGGATGTCCACGACCACCGCGTTGCGCCGGTTGATCATCTGCGTGGCGGCCGCCGTATTGAGGCGCTTGCCGCCCGTACCGCTCTTGATCTGGGGCCACGCCAGCAGGCCGCCGGAGACCACGGCGATGGCGATCAGGGCCAGGTTGTTGTAATCGGCGAAGAAATTCACAATGGCATTCCGTTGGGTTGGGTCGGCGGCATTATAAAATACGCGGTTTCGCGCCCCCGTCATTATTTGCGGGCGAGCGCCGCAGGTCACTTACTACCCTGGAAGCAGCATGTACAAGCTCGTTCTCATCCGCCACGGCGAATCCACGTGGAATCTCGAAAACCGCTTCACCGGCTGGGTCGATGTCGACCTCACCGACACCGGCGCCGCCCAGGCCAAGCAGGCCGGCAAGCTGCTCAAGGAAGCGGGCTATGGCTTCGACATCGCCTACACCTCGGTCCTCAAGCGCGCCATCCGCACGCTCTGGTACGTGCAGGACGAAATGGACGAAATGTGGATTCCGGTGCGCAACGAATGGCGCCTGAACGAACGCCACTACGGCGCGCTGTCGGGCCTGAACAAGGCCGAGACTGCCGCCAAGTACGGCGACGATCAGGTGCTGGTCTGGCGCCGCAGCTACGACACCCCGCCGCCCGCGCTGCAGCCGGACGATGAACGCGCCGCGTTCAACGACCCGCGTTACGCCAACGTGCCGCGCGACCAGGTGCCGCTGACCGAGTGCCTCAAGGACACGGTGGCCCGCGTGATGCCGCTGTGGAACGAATCGATCGCTCCGGACATCCAATCGGGCAAGCGCGTGGTGATTGCCGCCCATGGCAACAGCATCCGCGCGCTGGTGAAGTACCTCGATCAGATTTCGGATGACGACATCGTCGGCCTCAACATTCCCAATGGCATCCCGCTCGTCTATGAACTGGACGCCAACCTGCGCCCGCTGCGCCATTACTACCTGGGCGACCAGGAAGCCCTGGCTGCCTCGCTGGCGGCCGTGGCCAACCAGGGCAAGGCCCGCTGACGACAGGCCGCAACCCGCGCCCGCCCCGGTCTGGACCGGGTAGGCGCGGGCAGCTTGCCCGCGGCCATGTGTGACCGCGCCCACCCGGCGCGCAAGCCCCCGCAGGCCTTTTTCTGCGCACCCTCTTATACTGTCGGACAAATCCGGCGCCGCCGGCCTTAAGGCCGGGCACCCGGATCGCCCCCTAGCCAATCCTCATACTGTTCAGGCTGCCCCACATGCGTAAGACGCTCAAGAACATTAGCCTAGTCTCGGTCGGCGTCGTTGCCGGCGTGCTCGCGACGCTGCAGATCTCGGCGACGGCCCAGAACTCGTCCGGGCCCCTGCCGCTCGACCAGCTCCGGCTGATGTCCGACATCTTCGGCCAGATCAAGCGTGAGTACGTGGAGCCGGTGGATGACAAGAAGCTGCTGACCGAAGCCATCAAGGGCATGGTCGCCAGCCTCGACCCRCACTCGGCCTACCTGGACGAGAAGGACTTCAAGGAACTGCAGGAAGGCACGCGCGGCCGCTTCGCCGGCCTGGGCATCGAGATCTCGCAGGAAGAAGGCCTGGTCAAGGTCATCAACCCGATCGAGGACACCCCCGCCTTCCGCGCCGGCATCCAGCCGGGCGACCTGATCACCCGCATCGACGACAAGCCCGTGCGCGGCCTCCCGCTGGAGCAGGCGGTCAAGCGCATGCGCGGCGAGCCCGGCACCAAGGTCACGCTGACGATCTACCGCAAGAGCGAGGAACGCACGTTCCCGGTCTCGATCACGCGCGCGGAGATCCGCGTGCAGTCGGTCAAGACCAAGATGCTGGACAACAACACCATCGGCTGGATCCGCCTGACGAGCTTCCAGGAGCGCACGGTGTCCGACCTGGGCCGCCGCCTGCGCGAGATGGCCGAGAAGAACCCGGGCCTCAAGGGCGTGATCCTGGACCTGCGCAACAACGGCGGCGGCGTGCTGCAGGGCGCGGTCGGCGTGGCCGCGGCGTTCCTGCCCGACGATGCCACCGTGGTCTCCACCAACGGCCAGGTGCCGGACGCCAAGCGCGTCTACAAGGCTACCTTCAACAACTACCGCCTCTCGTCGCTCGAGGACGATCCACTCAAGGACCTGCCGCCGCTGTTCAAGAAGATTCCGATGATCGTGCTGACGAACGCCTACTCGGCCTCGGCATCGGAAATCGTGGCCGGCGCGCTCCAGGATCACCATCGCGCCACGCTGATGGGCAAGACCACGTTCGGCAAGGGTTCGGTGCAGACCGTGCGGCCGCTGACCAATGACACCGGCATCAAGCTGACCATCGCGTACTACTACACGCCGACGGGCAAGTCGATCCAGGCCAAGGGCATCCGCCCGGACATCCCGGTCGACCAGAACCCCGAGGGCGATCCGGACGACGCGCTGATCACGCGCGAAATCGACACCGAACGCCACCTGCACAACAAGCAGGAGTCGGAAGAGCCGGAAATGAATGCGCGCGAGCAGCGCCGGGTGGACGAACTGCGCCGCCTCGAGGAAGAAAACGCCAAGAAGACGCCGGAAGAGCGCGAGAAGGATCGCCGCAAGAAGCCGGTGGAATTCGGCACGGCCGACGACTTCATGCTCCAGCAGGCTATCGCGCAGCTCAACGGCAAGCCGGTGCAGCGTTCGAAGTCGCGGCTCGAGGCCTCGCAGGCCGCTGGCAAGCCGGACACCGATGCGGACAAGGGCAAGGCCAAGCCGGCCGCCGACAAGGCCCCGGCGAAGCCCGCCTCCAAGCCGGCAGCGAAACCCGCCAGCCAGCCGCCGGCCAGCGCGCCGATGGGCGACCCGCTGGGCACGCCGACCGGCAAGAATCGCTGACGCGTTACATCTGGTAAGTCCGACGACGGCCCGCGGTGTTCACCGACGGGCCGTTGTTGTTTCCAGCGCATGACATCGCACGACCGCACCCCTCGCACCATGAACGACGACCAACTGCTGCGCTACTCGCGCCATATCCTGCTGGACGAACTCGGCATCGAGGGCCAGGAACGGCTGCTGGCGGGCCATGCGCTGGTGATCGGCGCGGGCGGGCTCGGGGCGGCCGCGCTGCCCTACCTGGCCTCGGCCGGCGTGGGGCGCATCACCATCGTCGACGATGACGACGTGGACCTGACCAACCTCCAGCGCCAGATCCTTCACACCACGGCCAACGTGGGCCGGCCCAAGGTGGAGTCGGCGCGGGAAGGGCTGCTGCGGATCAATCCTGATGTCGATGTGCGGCTCGTGGCCCAGCGCGTGGGCGATGCCGAGCTGGATGCGCTGGTGGCTGCTGCCGATGTCGTGCTCGATTGTTGTGACAATTTCGCCACACGGCACGCGGTGAACCGCGCCTGCCTCGCCCATCGCAAGCCGCTGGTGTCGGGTGCCGCGCTGCGCTTCGACGGCCAGGTCAGCGTGTTCGACCTGCGCGATGCCGATGCCCCGTGCTACGGCTGCCTGTTCCCGCCCTCGGAACCCGCCCCCGAAGCCGCCTGCGCGACGATGGGCGTGTTCGCCCCGCTGGTCGGCATGGTCGGCACRGTGCAGGCGGCGGAGGCGCTCAAGCTGCTGACGGGCGTCGGCCAGACGCTGGCCGGCCGGCTGCTGATGGTCAATGCAATGTCGATGGAGTGGACCACGATGCGGCTGGCGCGCACGCCGGCCTGCGAGGTCTGCGGCGGGCACCACTAACGAAAGCGCTAGCGGGCCATCGACCCGGCGATCCCGGCGGTGGAGCCCCCTCCCCGCCGGTTCGCCTGATTGGCGCGATGTGCTGCCGGAAATGCTGGATGAAGAAAAGAATCCGAATGAGAACGGTTAATAACCCGTCCCGCACGGATGCGCGATGCCGCCAGGCACCGCGCGGTGGGCCGGCGGCTTACTGCTCGCCCGGCTCCATCTGCGACTGCAGATAGTTCTGCAGGCCAACCTTGTCGATCAGGTCGAGCTGCGTCTCCAGGTATTCGATGTGTTCCTCGGTGTCCGTGAGGATGTCCACGAGGATCTCGCGGCTCACGTAATCGCCCACCGACTCGCAGTACGCAACGCCTTCCTTGACGGTGGCGTGCGCGGTCTGCTCGAGCTTCAGGTCGCACTTGAGCATTTCGGGCGTGTCTTCGCCGAGCAGCAGCTTGTGCAGGTCCTGGAGGTTCGGCAGGCCGTCAAGCATCAGGATGCGGTCGATCAGGCGGTCGGCGTGCTTCATTTCGCCGATCGATTCCTTGTACTCGACATCACCGAGCTTCTTCAGGCCCCAGTGCCGATACATGCGGGCGTGGAGGAAATACTGGTTGATCGCGGTCAGCTCGTTCTTGAGCTGGGCGTTCAAATGCTGGATGACCTTCTTGTCACCTTTCATAGGGGGGCTCCTGTCATGACAACCGGACCCGCGCAAAAGCACGAAGGGGCGCCAAGTGGCGCCCCATTGCAGTCGGAACCGCGGTAAAGCCTGAATCGATCAGGCCACCAGCGCGGTACGCTGATCGTTCGCGACTGCCGGGTCACGAGCGTCCATTATCGCACGTGACGTAGTCGTGGAACAGGAAGAAATCTCGACGACCTGAATGGTCGATAGCGAGGAGGCACGCATCGTCTGCACGGCGGCCACGCCTTCGCACAGCACTTGCTTCGCGCAGTCGCGGCAACGGCCGCAGCAGGTGCCCACGCCGAGGGTCTCGGCGAGTTCGTCCATGGTCGAGACGCCAAGGTGAACGGCGCCATGAATCTCGTGGTCGGTAACCTGGTTGCAGATGCAAACGTACACAAATACCTCCTGGGGGCGGTGTCGGCACCGGCATGCCGAACAGCGATGGAGGCCAGAATATCAGAGAAGCAGAATGATAACAATTCCCATTAATCGCTTTGGGGGTATGGCGTCACACAGGCGATAAGCATGGACTTTCGGGGTCACTTTTCCGACAGGAAAGTGACCCCGGCTTCGCCAACATTGCAGACAGAAACCCTAAGAATCAGAGGGTTGTATGAGACTTGGGAGGATGTGCCTCAGGGCGCGATCTGCTTCAGCGCCGCCGCCAGTTCCTCGGGCTCGTAGCAGTTGAGCACGCGGTCCACCAGCGGCCCCAGGCTCTCGCAGTCAGCATGGATCACTTCCTGCTTCACGCGCAGCAACTGCGCCGGGTGCATGGAGAACTCGCGCAGGCCCATGCCCAGCAGGAGCCGCGTCATGGCCGGGTCCCCCGCCATCTCGCCGCACACGGCCACGGGCACGCCGGCCCGGTTGGCTTCCTGGATGGTGCGGGCAATCAGTTGCAGCACGGCCGGGTGGAGCGGGTCATAGAGGTGGGCCACGGCGTTGTCGGCGCGGTCGATGGCCAGCGTGTACTGGATCAGGTCGTTCGTGCCGATCGACAGGAAGTCCATCCGCTTGAGGAACAGCGGCAACAGCAGGACGGCAGCCGGGATCTCGATCATCGCCCCGACCTTCATGCTCGGGTCGTATGGCTGGCCGCGCTCGTCGAGTTGGCGCCGCGCCTGGGCGATCAGGTCCAGCGTCTGGTCGATCTCGCTCGCGTGGGCCAGCATCGGAATCAGCAGCCGCACCGGGCCGAACGCCGAGGCGCGCAGCAGCGCGCGGAGCTGGGTCAGGAACATCCCCGGCTCGGACAGCGACCAGCGAATCGCGCGCAGCCCGAGCGCCGGGTTCAGTGCGGTCTCGAAGTCGTCGCCACGCAGGTCCAGCGGCTTGTCGGCGCCGACGTCGATGGTGCGGATGGTCACGGGGAGGCCGTGCATCGCCTCCACCGCGCGACGGTAGGCGGCAAACTGCTCCTCCTCGTCGGGCATGGCGTCGCGCCGGTTCATGAACAGGAATTCGGAGCGGAACAGCCCCACGCCGACTGCGCCGGCGGCCAGCGCGGCGGTGGCGTCCTCGGCCAGTTCGATATTGGCCAGCAACTCGATCTCGAGCCCGTCCAGCGTCACGGACGGCGTGTGGCGCAGCCGTTGCAGGCGCTTCTTCTCCAGCGCGCGCTCGCTCTGGCGGTGGCGGTATTCCTCGAGGATGATTGCCGACGGATCGACGATGACCAGCCCCGCATCGCCATCGATGATGATCCAGTCGTCCTGGCGGATCAGCTCGCTGGCGCTTTTCACGCCCACGGCGGCCGGGATGTCCAGGCTGCGCGCGACGATGGCCGTGTGCGAGGTGCGCCCGCCCAGGTCGGTCACGAAGCCATGGAACACGGTCTGGCGGAACTGGAGCATGTCCGCCGGGCCGATATCGTGCGCCACGACGATCACGCCCGGCGCGGGCTCGCCGTCCGGGGCCAGGGCCGGCACGGGCGCCGGGGCCAGCACCGGCGCGCCGGCCAGCACCTTCAGGATCCGCTCCACCACCTGCTGGATGTCGGCCTTGCGCTCACGCAGGTACTCGTCCTCGATCTCGTCAAACTGACGCATCAGTTCCTCGAGGCGGGTGGTGAGCGCCCACTCGGCGTTGTAGCGCCGCTGGCGGATCAGGGCCTCGGGCTCGCGCGAGAGCGCCTCGTCGTCGAGGATCATCGCGTGCACGTCCAGGAACGCGCCCATTTCCTCGGGCGCGTCGCGCGGCAGGTCACGCTTGAGCGTCACCAGTTCCGCGCGCACGGCGGCGCGCGCCGAACGTAATCGCTCCACCTCCGCATCGAGCCGGTCTTCATCGACCAGATAGTGCGAAACGTCGAGCGCAGCCGGTGCGAGGATGTGGGCCCGCCCGATGGCGACCCCACGCGAAACCGGAATGCCGTGCAAGGCAAAAGGCATGAACCGCTCCGTCAGGAACGTTTAGGAATTCGGTATTGTGCGTCGATACTCACTCGCCCTCGCCGAACCGGTTGGCGATCAGCGCCAGCAGCGCGTCCATCGCCTCGTTCTCGTCGGGGCCATCGGTCTCGATCGTGACCGTCGAACCAATGCCCGCCGCAAGCATCATGACGCCCATGATGCTTTTGGCATCGACCTGGCGACCGTTGCGGGACATTTTGACCTGGCTGGCGAAACTCCCCGCCAGTTGCGTCAGTTTGGCGGAGGCGCGGGCRTGGAGCCCGAGCTTATTGATGATGGTTGTGTCCCTCAGCAGCATATTTGTCGGGATGATTGGCGGTTTGGTTCTGGACAGTGGTGTTGCCGACCTGCAGCACGCCCTGCGCGCCGCCGGCCAGCGCCTTGGTGGCAAGCTGGTCGAGCACCTCGGTGCGGTAGCAGATCGCGCGCACGAGCATGGGAAGATTGACGCCGGCAAGCACCTTGACCTTGCCGGGATCGGCCAGGCGCGCGGCGATATTGGCCGGCGTGGCCCCGAAAATATCGGTGAGCACCAGGGCGCCGTTGACCTCGGAGACCGCGGCCAGGCGGCGCCGGGCTTCGGCGAGCACCACGGCAGGGTCGGCGTCGGGAAGGACGTCGATGGCCTCCACGCGCGGCGGTTGGCCGCAATAGACGTGGGCAGCGCAATCCCGCAGCGCCGAAGCCAGCGGCGCGTGCGCGATGATCAGAATTCCGGCCATGATGTGAATCCGTTGGACTGCCCGAATTGTAGCAGGCGGCCTCGCGGCCAAATCCCGCGATACCGCCCGGCGTCCCCGGAGTGTGGTGCCTTAGCGTCGCCCGGTTGTCTTATTTGTTGTTGACGGCAGCTTCCAGCGCATCGACAAACATCGCGGCCACGTTGAAGCCGGTCTGCTGCGTGATTTCCTGGAAACAGGTCGGGCTCGTCACATTGACTTCAGTCAGGCAGTCGCCGATCACGTCGAGGCCCACCAGCAGCAGGCCCTGCTTGAACAGGCCCGGCGCCAGCGTCTCGGCGATCTCGCGGTCGCGCGCGCTCAGTTCCTGGGCGCGCCCCAGCCCGCCGGCCGCCAGGTTGCCCCGGATCTCGGTGCCCTGCGGAATCCGCGCCAGCGAGTACGGCACCGCCTTGCCGCCGATCAGCAGGATGCGCTTGTCGCCTTCCTTGATGGCCGGGATGTAGCGCTGGATCATCAGCGTGCGGGCGCCGTTGTCGCCCAGCGTCTCGACGATCGCGCCAAGATTCATCGCATCGGGCCCCACGCGGAAGATGCCCATGCCACCCATGCCGTCCAGCGGCTTGACGATGATGTCCTGGTGCTCGGCATGGAAGGCGCGGATGCGGTCCGCATCGCGCGTGACCAGCGTCGGCGTGACGAACTGCGGGTAGCGGGCGATGGCCAGCTTCTCCGAGTGGTCGCGAATCGCCTGCGGCTTGTTGAAGATGCGGGCACCCTGCGCCTCGGCCARCTCCAAAAGCCACGTACTMGTCACATACTCCATGTCGAACGGCGGATCCTTGCGCATCAGCACCGCGTCGAACGTGGCCAGCGGGGTCAGCACCGGCTCGCCGAGGCGGAACCAGTCGGTGGCATCGTCCGTGACGCGCAGCGGCTGCGTCACCGCCTCCACCACGTTATTGGCCAGCGACAGCCGCGACTGGAGGCAGAACGACAGCTCGTGCCCCCGCGCCGCCGCTTCCTTCATCATGGCGTAGGTGGAGTCCTTGTACGTCTTGAAGGTCTCCAGCGGGTCGGTAATGAACAGGATGCGCATGGTGGGATCTGGGTTCCTGGCTCAGATGATCGGGTTCGGATCGGTCTTCTCGAGTTCCAGCGAGGCCGCCAGCAGCGCCAGCCGCGCCACCACGCCATACATATAGAAGCGGTTCGGCACGGCCGCGCCCGGCTTGGCGTGGCTGTCCGGAATGCCGTTCGGGGCAAACGCCAGCGGCACGAAGTGCATGCCCGGCGCGTTCAGGTTCTCGTCGTTGCCGCGGCCCGTGTGGACGCGGTAGAAGCCGCCCACCACGTAGCGGTCGATCATATAGACCACCGGCTCGGCCACCGCCTCGTTCACCTTCTCGAAGGTGTGCACGCCTTCCTGGATGATGACGTCGGAGACTTCCAGCCCCTCCTTCACCACGCTCATCTTGTTGCGTTCCTTGCGGTTCAGGCCCTTGACCTCGGACGGGTCCCGCACGGTCATGATACCCATGCCATAGGTACCGGCATCGGCCTTCACCACCACGTAAGGCGTTTCCTTGATGCCGTACTCGCGGTATTTCTTGGCGATCTTCTTCAGCACGCCTTCCACGGCATCGGCCAGCTCTTCCTCGCCCACGCGCTCGTGGAAGTCCACGCCRGTGGTCCGGGCGAAGTAGGGATTGACCATCCACGGGTCGATATCGATCAGCTTGGCGAACTTCTTGGCCACCTCGTCGTAGGCGGCGAAGTGGCTGCTCTTGCGGCGCGTGGACCAGCCCGCGTGCAGCGGCGGCAGCAGATATTGTTCGTTGATGTTCTCGAGCACGGGCGGAATGCCGGCCGAGAGGTCATTGTTGAGCAGGATCGAACAGGGGTCGAAGTCCTTCAGCCCCAGCCGGCGGCCCTTGGTGCCCAGCCGCGCGAGCGGCTCCACCACCAGCGTCTGGCCGTCGGGCAGCTCGATCGGGGTGGGTTCGGTGATGTCCTCGGACAGCGACCCCAGGCGCACATTCAGGCCCGCCTGGCGCATGATCAGCGACAGCCGCGCCACGTTCTGCAGATAGAACATGTTGCGGGTGTGCCGCTCGGGGATCAGCAGCAGGTTCTTGGCGTCCGGGCAGATCTTCTCGATCGCGGCCATGGCGGCCTGGACGGCCAGCGGCAGCATTTCCGGGGCGAGGTTGTTGAACCCGCCCGGGAACAGGTTGGTATCCACCGGCGCCAGCTTGAACCCGGCATTGCGCAGGTCCACGGAACAGTAGAACGGCGGCGTATGCTCCTGCCATTCCAGCCTGAACCAGCGCTCGATGGACGGCGTCGCGTCCAGGATCTTCTTTTCGAGTTCGAGCAGCGGACCGTTCAGCGCGGTGATGAGATGCGGGACCATATCCATCCTAATTGATCGTCTTTATTGTCCGCCCCGATTGTAGAGGAACGGCCAATAGGCTGCTGACGCCCGCCGTATAACCATATGCGGCGGTCAGCATAATAATCCGGGATGTGGGGGCGGTCGGGCAAAAAAAAAGCGCGGCGTGTGCCGCGCTTTCAAATGGCCTGACAGATACGGGGAGCGTTCTGCAGGTGGAGGAAACTGCCTCACTCGCACTGTATGTGCGGCTCCCCTTAAAGACAATTGAGACTTTTTAAGATCCGATTTAAGCACTCTGCGAATACCCCGCGAGGCCTTGTCGGGGCTGGCCCTGCGCCCGTTCGGGCGGCWTTCGGGCAGAAAAAAGCCCGGCACGAGGCCGGGCGAAACTCCTGAGAGAAGATTCCCAATCAGCTCTCCAGCACAACTCTGTCGTGGATATCAGACCTCGTAGGCGGTTTCGCCGTGGGAGGTGATGTCCAGGCCTTCGCGCTCTTCCTCTTCCGGAACGCGCAGACCAATCAGCATGTCGACCAGCTTGTAGGCCACCAGGGCCACCACGCCCGACCACACGATGGTGGTCAGCACGCCTTCGAACTGGATCCAAACCTGGCCGGCGATCGAGTAATCGTCCGCCACCTTGTTGGCCACGTAGTCGTAGATGCCCGTGCCGCCCAGGCTGGGCGCGGCGAACACGCCGGTCAGCAGCGCACCCAGGATGCCGCCCACGCCGTGCACGCCGAAGACGTCCAGCGAGTCGTCCATGCCGAGCAGGCGCTTCAGGCCGGTCACACCCCACAGGCACAGCAGGCCAGCCAGCAGGCCGATCACGATGGCGCCCATCGGGCCGACGAAGCCGGCTGCCGGGGTGATCGCCACGAGGCCGGCGACGGCGCCCGAGGCACCACCCAGCATCGACGGCTTGCCCTTGCCGATCCACTCGCCGAAGGTCCACGACAACACGGCGGCGGCGGTAGCCAGCAGCGTGTTGACGAAGGCCAGGGCGGCGCCGCCGTTGGCTTCCAGGCCCGAGCCGGCGTTGAAGCCGAACCAGCCGAACCACAGCAGCGAGGCACCGACCATGGTGAAGGTCAGGCTGTGCGGACGGATCGCTTCGCGGCCGAAGCCGATGCGCTTGCCGTACATGAAGGCACCCACCAGGCCCGCGACAGCGGCGTTGATGTGCACCACGGTACCGCCGGCGTAGTCCAGCGCGCCCTTCTGGAACAGCCAGCCCGACTTGGCCGTGGCGGCSGTGCCGGCAGCGGCGTCGGTGTAGGCGTCCGGACCCGGCCAGAACCAGACCATGTGGGCCATCGGGATGTAGGCGAAGGTGAACCAGAGCACCACGAACACCAGCACGGCCGAGAACTTGGCGCGCTCGGCGAAGGCGCCGATGATCAGGCTGCAGGTGATGGCGGCGAAGGCGCACTGGAAGGCGAAGAACACCAGTTCCGGCACGACCACGCCCTTGCTGAACGTGGCGGCCACGGCGTCCACCGTCAGGCCCTTCATGAACAGCCGGTCCGTGCCGCCGAAGAAGGCGTTGCCTTCGGTGAAGGCGAAGCTGTAGCCGTAGACGGCCCACAGGATCGACACCACCGAGAAGATCACCAGGCACTGCATCAGCACCGAGAGCATGTTCTTGGAGCGGACCAGGCCGCCGTAGAACAGGGCCAGGCCGGGCAGCGTCATCAGGATGACGAAGGCCGTGCAGACCAGCAGCCAGGCGGTATCGCCCTTGTTCGGCACGGGCGCGGCGGCGGGGGCAGCCTCGGCCGGCGCAGCAGCGGCGGCGGCAGGGGCCGCGGCAGCCGGGGTGGCGGCAGCGGGGGCAGCGGCGGTGGCCGCTGCCGGGGCCGAAGCCTCGGCGGCGGGCTTGTCCTGCGCCACGGCATGGGTGGACAGGCCGAGGCCGGCCGTGCCGAGCGCCAGCGACATCGCGCCGGCCGTCAGGATTCGCTTGAACCAGGTTGTCATGAGCTTAACCTCTTGTCTCGTGTCTTTTATCTCGTGTCAGAGCGCGTCGCCGCCGGTCTCGCCGGTGCGGATGCGAATGACTTGTTCGATCGGCGCGATAAAGATCTTGCCGTCGCCAATCTTGCCGGTGCGGGCCGACTTCTCGATGGCCTCGATGGCGCGTTCCACCACGTCGTCCGGCACCGCCACCTCGATCTTCACCTTGGGCAGGAAGTCCACGATGTACTCGGCGCCCCGGTACAGCTCGGTATGGCCCTTCTGGCGGCCAAACCCCTTGACTTCGGTCACGGTGATACCGGACACGCCGACGTCCGAGAGCGCCTCGCGCACCTCGTCCAGCTTGAACGGCTTGATGACTGCAATGATGAGTTTCATCCCATTTCTCCTCGGGGCGACCCGGTCTGGCAGGCCGCCCGCCTCGATGCACTAATTAGAAAGTCTTGGTGAGCGACGCCCAGAACGTCGACTTGCCCAGGTAGCGTCCGCGCGTGTTGGTGTACACGGCCTTGTCGGCGTTGGTGTCCACGTACGCAATCGCCACCGCGAAACCCTTGCCCAGGTCCTTGGTCAGACCGACCTTCCAGTCGGTGTACGACGCATCGCTGAAATTCTTCACGCCCTGGTAGCCCACGTGGGCGTTGAAGGTCAGGTCCCAGAAATTCAGCGGCACGTTGGCCGTCAGGTCGATGTAGTAGCTGTTCTTCGAGTCGTTGAACCCGAACAGGTTGGTCAGCGAGTGCGAATACTTCAGGAAGACCGGGCCCCAGCCAATGCCGGCGTACAGCTCGGTGGTGTAGGGGCGCGGGGTGTTGTAGCCGCCCGGGTAGTAGTAYTCGAGCACGCCCACGTCATAGTTGAAATCGGCGCCGCCGGCGCTGAAGGTGTTCTTGAAGCCGCCGTAGAAGTCCATTTCCACGGGCGCCGAGACCGTCGAGTCGGCGTCTTCGAGCCAGCTGATGCTCGAGTTCCAGTTGCCGACATAGAAGCCGCTCGAATGCGCGTAATCGAACCCACCCTGAATGGCCGGACGGCGGTTGGTCTGGCTGATACCGCGATAGCGGTAGTCGCTGACCAGCGAGACGTTCGCCGTGAAGGTATGCGGCGATGCTTCCTCGGCGGGGGCTGCAGCCGGGGCGGCGGCCGGGGCCGGCTCGGCCGGGGCGGTCTGCGCCATGACCGGGGCGGCTGCCAGCAGAAGTGCGGCGGCGCTGGCGCTGACTGCGAGGCTGAACGTCTTCATCGGGGTTTCTCCTTTTCSTTGTGGTCTTCGCGGGCTCGATTTGAGGTGTTTGCTACCTTTGTTTGTGCCCGGGCGGCTTTTTCCGCTGCCTCGGRCAKTGACGCTCCTGAGCCGATTACTGCAACAGCCGTGCCAGCCCGATTCCCCGCCTGCGGTGCATCGTCCTGGGGGGCTTCCGGATCGTTCGCGGGCGCCCGACACACCACTTTGTCGACGATCGAAGCAGACATTTCGCCCCCGCCGAATCCGTTAAAAGATGTGTCCGGGCCTTGCCGGCGCTTTCATGGCGGGCGCCGAGGGGTCATAATCCGCCCATACAGGGTCAAGTGCTGCGCGCTTGGCGCGATCCCCCAGGCGCGAAGGCGGCCGGCGGACGCATGACGGACACAAGATGGGTGCCAGGACGCACCGCGCCCCAGTCGGGTGCACCGGCATGCGTCGATCCCGGCGCTCGCCGGGTCCGTCAGCACCATTCCGGTGCGGGAGTGCGGATAGCAGCGCAGCGGACCCCGAATCCATTGCATTGGTCACCACGAGGAGTTCCACCATGAAACCGACCGATCTGTTCAACGACCTGCAGCAGAAGGTCAGTGAGGCGCTGCGCAACTCGCCGGCCAAGGACATCGAGAAAAACGTGCGCAGCATGATGACGCAGGGCTTTGCGCGCCTGGACCTGGTCACGCGCGAGGAATTCGACGTGCAGTCGCAGGTGCTGGCCCGCACGCGCGCCCGGCTCGAGGAGCTGGAAGCCCGCGTGACCGAGCTTGAGCGCCGCGCCACGCCGGGGGCAGCGCCCCAGGGCGGCGCGCCGACGGCAGGGGTATGACGCCCCGGCGCCGATCCAGCGCCACCTCAGCAGGCCAGAAAGGCCGCCGGACTCCGGCGGCCTTTTTCGTTAACACTTTCGCAAATCGGGAGCGGCCCGCACCATGAGTCTCGCCGTGCTGCGCAGCCGGGCGCTGACCGGGGTGGAGGCGCCGCCGGTGGCCGTGGAGATCCACATCGCCAACGGGCTGCCCGCGTTCAATATCGTCGGACTAGCCGACACCGAGGTGCGCGAGAGCCGCGAGCGCGTGCGTGCCGCCTTGCTCAACAGCGCCTACGAGTTTCCAGCCCGGCGCATCACCGTCAACCTCGCCCCGGCCGACCTGCCCAAGGAGTCCGGTCGCTTCGATCTGGCCATCGCGCTGGGCATCCTCGTGGCGAGCGGCCAGCTGCCGGGGGACGGGCTCGATGCCTGCGAATTTGCGGGCGAGCTGTCGCTGGCCGGCGACCTGCGCCCGGTGCGCGGCGCGCTGGTCATGGCGATGGGGCTCGCCCGCGACAACGCCCGCCGCACCGCCCAGGGCCAGCCGGCGCGCGCCTTTATCGTCGCCGACGGCAACGGCCCCGAAGCCGCGCTGGTCGATGGCCTGACCGTCCACGCGGGCGCCACCCTGCGCGATGTCTGCGACCACCTCGGCCCCCTGCCCGACCGGCGCCTGCCGCGCGCCGAGCCGCCGGGGCTGGCCGCATGGCCCGATGGCGTCAATATCGGTCCGGACATGCGCGACGTGCGCGGCCAGCTACAGGCGCGGCGGGCGATGGAGATCGCGGCGGCGGGCCAGCATTCCGCCCTGCTGGTGGGGCCGCCCGGCACCGGCAAGTCGATGCTTGCGCAACGATTCGCCGGATTGCTACCGCCGATGACGGCTGCCGAGGCGCTCGAAGCCGCCGCCGTGCTGAGCCTGACGCCGGGCGGCTTCCAGCCGGCGCAATGGGGCCGGCGCCCGTTCCGCAGCCCGCACCACACGGCCAGCGCGCCGGCACTGGTCGGCGGCGGCGGCAATCCGCGTCCCGGGGAGATCTCGCTGGCCCATCACGGCGTGCTGTTTCTCGACGAATTGCCAGAGTTCGAGCGCCGCGTGCTCGAAGTCCTGCGCGAGCCGCTGGAGACCGGCCACATCACCATTTCGCGCGCGGCGGGCCAGTCGGACTTCCCCGCGCGCTTCCAGTTCGTGGCGGCGATGAACCCGTGCCCGTGCGGCTACCTCGGCCACCCGTCGCGGCCGTGCCGCTGCACGCCGGACCAGATCCAGCGTTACCAGTCGAAGGTGTCCGGGCCCCTGCTGGACCGCGTGGACCTGCAGATCGAGGTGCCGGCGCAAAGCCAGCAGGAGATTTTCGATGGCCCGCCCGGCGAGGGCAGCGCGGCGGTWCGCGCACGGGCCGTGGCAGCGCGGGCGCGGCAGCTGGGGCGGCAAGGCATGCCGAATGGGGAGTTGTCCGGGCGCGCCATCGACGATCACTGCCCGCTGGCGGCCGACGCGCAGGCGTTGCTGCGCGGGGCGATGCAGAAGCTGGGCTGGTCGGCGCGGGCGTATTTCCGGGTGCTGAAGGTGGCCCGGACGATCGCGGACCTGGAAGACGCGGCGGTACTGACCGCCGCGCATGTGGCGGAAGCCATCCAGTACCGGCGCGCGTTGCGGGCGGGTTAGACCGGGGGTTCCACCGGCGGGGGCGGCGGCTCCTCGATYGGSGGCAGGTCAGGCGGGTGGCCGGGCGGCGGGGGCTCGGGAGGGGGCTCCCGGTGCGCGGCAGTCAGGGCGCTCAGGGCGCTCAGGGCGCTCTGGGCGATCAGGGCAGAACGCAGTACAGCAGGCATCGGGGATCTCCGGCAACGGTCTCTCCCCATTGAAGCAAACCCGGCCGGCAGGCGCCAGCCGGATCGCGACCATCTTGCTGCGACTTCAGGCCGGATGCCGGCGCACGAAGAACAGCGCCGTGCCCACGGCCACCAGCACGCCGCCGAAGAAGCGGTTCTGCCAGCGCACCGCGCGGGCGTTGCGGAACAGGCCCTGCATGCGCGAGGCCAACAGCGCGTAGCCGTGCATGACGACCAGATCCACGCCGCACATCGTCGCGGCCAGGATGGCGAGCTGCGGGCCGAGCGGATGGGTCGGGTCGATGAACTGCGGCAGCACGGCCACCATGAAGATGATCCCCTTTGGGTTCGTCACGTTGGTCAGCAGACCCGTGGCGAACCGGCGGCGGCGGCTCATCACGGCGACGCGCGCGCGGCCCGGGGCGCCCTCGCCATCAACATTGCCTTCCCCCTGCGACTCGACCTTGGCCCGCCATTGCTGGATGCCGAGGTAGATCAGGTAGGCCGCGCCGATGGTCTTGACCACCACGAACGCCTCTTCGGAGGCCAGCAGCAGCGCGCCCAGCCCGCCGCCCGCGATCAGCAGGATGATCACCAGGCCCGTTTGCAGGCCCATGATCGTCGTCGTTGTCTTCTTCAGCCCGTACGAGAGCCCGTGGCTCATCGACAGCACGGCGCCCGACCCCGGCGAAATCGCGATCACCCAGCACGCGGCGAAATACGCCAGCCACACTTCCCAACGCATCTTGTTCTCCTTGGAACGTCAGTCAACTCACAAAAATCGGTCAGAACGGATGGAATCCGGTCAGAAACTGCTCCACCTGCTCGGCCTGCCGCGCGTCACGGGCGGCGTCGCCCGACTCGAGCACGACGGCCTGATACGCGCGCGTGCCGGACGCCACCAGCCGCGCGGTAAGCCGGCGCGGCGATTTGTCCTGCGGCGAGACGCCGGTTACGGTCAGCTCCACGCCCTCCAGCGCCAYGGGCGGCTTGGCGGCCGACGTCACCGTGATCGCGCGCGTGCGCGCCGGGGCCTCGGGATGGGCGCCGAGGTTGGCCACGAGGCCGGCCTGCATCGACGCCAGCGCCTCGCGGCGCAGCGCGGCGTCATCGGCGGGCAGCGTGACCACGCCCACGGCGAACAGCGTGTCGTCGATGCGGGACGCTTCCATCGTCATCGGCAGCTTGCGCCCGGCAATCGCYACGTCRCGCGCGGMGCTGGTCGGCTTGCCGGGATAGAGCGCRGCGTACYGGCCRTCGTCGGACTGGATGGTGCGCCAGTCATAGCGCGGCGAGCAGCCGGCCAGCGCCGCCAGCAGCGCGAGGACAAGGGACGGCAGGATGGCGTGGGGAAGCGAACGGAGCGGTCGGCGGGGTTGGCGGAGCATGGAGAACATTCTTATCAGGCGACGGGGCTGACGGGTGCGTCTTTGACCACTCGCACGCCCGCTGGCGCAAGCCGGTATTATCCGGGAAGCCGCGCGCGACCGCTCGTCGCCGCATCGATTTTCTGCGAGTTCCCCCCCTATGCGTCCACGCCTGTCCACCCTTCGTGCCCTGCCCTGGCTCGCGGCCCTGCCCTGGCTCGCGGCCCTGCTGCTGGCCAGCGGCGCCGCCAACGCGGCGGGCCACCTGCCTGCCGTGACCGACGTGGCCGCCCAGACCGCCGCCGCCGCCAAGTCCGGCGAGCCGCTGGTGGTGCTGGTCAGCCTGCCCGGCTGCAGCTACTGCGAGACGGTGCGCCGCAACTACCTCGCGCCGCAGGCCGCCGCCGGCGAGATCGCCGCGCGGGAAGTGGACATGACCGCCGACACGCCGATGCGCGACATCGACGGCACCATGACCACCGCCAAGAAGTGGGCGCGTGCTCACAATGTGTCCGTGGCACCGACCGTGCTGTTCCTCGACGCCAACGGCCAGCCCGTGGCCAACGCGCTGCTGGGCTTGCAGGGCGATTTCTACGGCGCCTACCTGGAGCAGGCGCTGGACACCGCGCGCGCCAAGATCGCCCGGAAGTAGAATAGCGACGTTCTTCGACGATTTTCCGCCGATCCATCTCACGGGACTGCCTCCCATGTCTGACTCCACCGTCTCCACCGCACCGAAGCGCCGCCCGATCGTGCCGATCGCCGTCGCCGTGGTCATCCTCGCCGTGCTCGGCTTTTTCGGCTTCCGCGCGCTGGCGCCGGCCAGCACCGTACCCGCCGCCACCTTCACGCTGCTCTCGGGCGAAAAGGTCAGCACGGCCGACCTSAAGGGCAAGGTCTACCTGATCAACTTCTGGGCCACGAGCTGCACCACGTGCGTCAAGGAAATGCCCGACATGATCAAGACCTACCAGCAGTTCAAGGACAAGGGCCTGGACTTCGTGGCCGTGGCGATGAACTACGACCCGCCGATGTACGTCGCCAACTTCGCCAAGACCCGCGACCTGCCGTTCAAGGTGGCAATGGACTCCGACGGCACGGCCGCCAAGGCCTTCGGTGACGTGCAACTCACCCCGACGACCTTCGTGGTCGACAAGAACGGGAAGATTCTCAAGCGCTACGTCGGCGAGCCCGAATGGGAGTCGCTCCACAAGCTGCTCGACGGCGCGCTGGCCAGCGCGGCCTGAAGCGCCCAAACGTCCGCCGTCGGCGGACATCGCTGACTGACAGAAGGCACCCCATGTGGGTGCCTTTCTTTTTTTGCGATCGGCTGCGCCCGCTCAAGTCGGATTCACTCCAGTTTGGTCAAGCTGATGCCCTCGCCGCCGCGGGCGGTCACCAACCATGGTTGATTCGTTATAGAATCAATTCTGATCAAATAAAGGGTCATGACGCCGAACTACAAGAAGCCTTTCAGCCAGTTTGTAAAAAAGGCGCATARGCCACTTCAACTGACCATCGAGGATGAAGTGGAAGTCGTTTGCAACAACCCGGAAGTCGGCCAAGCGAAAGTGGCGGATCTGGCGGGGATCTGGGTCCATAAGTTCAAGTTCAACCGCCAGGAATACTTGATGGCCTACCGGCCGCCCACTGAAGCGCAGAAAGGTGCCGGCATCGACATTGAACTGTTGCTGATTGATTTTTACCAAGTGGGCTCGCACGAGAATTTCTACGCCGAGTTGAAGATGTATCTGAAAGCAGAGAGGAAATCGTGAATATTGCAACCGCAGAAGAACTGATGAGGCATCTTGGCGAGATGCCTGCGCAGGAGCGGCTGAAGTTTTTCGCCATGATCGGTCAACGTGCGTTCCGCGACGAGAATCTGAGCCACGAGGAGGTCTTCGGCCACCTGGCAGAGGACGACTTCACGGCAGCCGAAGCGGCGGAATATCTTGAGATCTCGATGGCCACCTTCCGCCGCTTCGTGCGCGATGGGAAGCTGACTTCGCATGCAACGGTCGGCCGTAGCCAGTTATTTTCCGTAGCGGATCTGAAGGCATTCAAGCGGCAACGCAAGGCGATCAAGGGCTGATTCCCCAGGGCGCCGGCGAATTGCGCCCAGCACCGCACTCTTGTGTTGTGGGGCCCTCACGACCCGCTTGCCTCTCCAGGCTGTATGGATATACAGTGAGCGCCAGAATTTTCTCAGCCGCCCCTGCCCCTGCCCGTGTCCCCGGATCCTGTTCTCGAAGCCGACGCCCCCGACGTCCCTGCTGACGTCCCTGCCTACCTGACCCGCCTGAACCCSGAGCAGCGTGCGGCGGCGTCGCATGCCGGGGATGCGCCGCTGCTGATCATTGCCGGCGCCGGCTCGGGCAAGACCAATACGCTGGCGCATCGCGTGGCCCACCTCGTGCTGGGCGGGGCCGATCCGCGGCGCATCCTGCTGCTCACGTTCTCGCGCCGGGCTGCCGCCGAGATGGGTCGCCGTGTGGAGCGCATCGTCGATCAGGCGCTGGGCACCAGTACCGGGGCGGGCCGGGCCGCGCTGCAATGGTCGGGCACCTTCCACGCCATCGGCGCGCGGCTGCTGCGCGAGTACGCCGAAACGCTGGGGCTGGCGCCCACCTTCACCATCAGCGACCGGAGCGATTCGGCCGACCTGATGCACGTGGTGCGGCWCGACCTCGGCCTCTCGGAGCAGACCTCGCGCTTCCCGCGCAAGGAAACCTGCCTCGCGATCTATTCGCGCGTGGTCAACACCCAGCTCCCGCTGGAAGTGATTCTCAAGACGCAATTTCCCCGCTATGCGATGTGGGCGGACGCGCTCAAGGCCCTGTTCGCCGGCTACGTGGCCGCCAAGCAGAAGCAGCAGGTGCTCGACTACGACGACCTGCTGCTCTACTGGGCGCAGGCGCTGATCGAGCCGTCGCTGGCGCAGGACATGGGCGCGCGCTTCGACCACGTGCTGGTGGATGAATACCAGGACACCAATGCCTTGCAGGCGTCGATCCTGCTCGCGCTGAAGCCGGACGGGCGCGGCCTGACCGTGGTCGGCGACGACGCCCAGTCGATCTACGCGTTCCGGGGCGCCACCGTCCGCAACATCCTCGATTTTCCGCAGCATTTCTCGCCGCCCGCGCATCAGGTGACGCTGGCGCAGAACTATCGCTCCACCCAGCCGATCCTGGCCGCCGCCAACGCTGTGATCGGGCTGGCCGCAGAGCGGTTCACCAAGGATTTGTGGTCGCTGCGCGAGTCGGCCGAGAAGCCGGGCGTGGTGGTGGTCAACGATGAAGCCGATCAGGCGCGCTACGTGGTGGAGCAGGTGCTGGCGCGGCGCGAGGCCGGGCTGACGCTGATGGCGCAGGCCGTGCTGTTCCGCGCGGCCGACCACAGCGCGCAGGTCGAGATCGAACTGGCCCGCCGCAACATCCCGTTCGTGAAGTTCGGCGGCCTGAAATTCCTGGAATCGACCCACGTCAAGGACGTGATGGCCGTGGTGCGATGGCTGGAGAATCCGCGCGACCGCATGGCCGGCTTCCGCACCCTGCAGTTGCTGCCCGGCGTGGGCCCGAAAACCGCCGCGCGCGTGCTGGAGGGGCTGGAAGCGGCCACCGAGCCACTGCTGGCGCTGGAGGCCTTCGAGCCGCCGCCCGCCGCCGCGCCGGCCTGGGCCGAGCTGATCGCGCTGGCGCGCGGGCTGATGGCGCCCACCTCGCCGTGGCCGTCGGAGTTCGAGCAGGTGGTGGCGTGGTACCTGCCCCATCTGGAGCGGATTCACGACGATGCCGCCGCGCGGCAGGCCGATCTCCAGCAGATCGAGCGGATTGCGGCCACCTATGCTTCGCGCGAGCGCTTCCTGACCGAGCTGACGCTCGATCCGCCGAGCGCGTCCAGCGATGAATCCGGCGTGCCGTCGCGCGACGAGGACTACCTGATCCTGTCCACGATCCATTCGGCCAAGGGCCAGGAGTGGAAGGCGGTCTACGTGCTCAATGCGGTGGATGGCTGCATGCCGTCCGACCTCGCCACGGGCACCACGGAAGAAATCGAGGAAGAACGCCGGCTGCTCTACGTGGCGATGACGCGCGCCAAGGACCACCTCGACATCGTGGTGCCGCAGCGCTTCTACGTTCATCAGCAGGTGGGATTTGGCGACCGCCACGTCTACGCGTCGCGCACGCGCTTCCTGCCGAACCGGGTGATGCCGAACTTCTACAGCCGGTCCTGGCCGCCCCCGCCGATGCCCGGCGACGCGCCGACCAAGGCCCCCCTGCCCCAGGTAGACCTGGCCAGCCGCATGCGCGATATGTGGAAGTAGCCGGCCGGGATCAGACGAGTTCGATGCCGGCCTGCCGCACCACATCCAGCAAGGCGCCGTCGCGCAGCAGCGCGGCCACGGCCTCGATGTCATCGGTCATATAGCGATCCATCGCCAGGAACGGCACGCGTGTCCGCACGAAGTGGAACACGGCGCGGCCCGCCGGCGCCAGTTGCTCCACAGCGCCGGCCAGTTCGGCGGCCTGGCACGCGGCCAGCAACTCGATGGCGAGGATGTACTGGTTGTTATCGAGGATGCGGCGCGCGTTGCGGGCCGCGATCAGCCCCATGCTCACCACGTCCTGGTTGTCGCCATTGGACGGCACGCTCTGGATGCTGGCCGGGCTGCAGATCGTCCGGTTCTCGGCGATCAGCGCCGTCGCCGGGTACTGCGCGCCRGCAAACCCGCACGACAGCCCCTCGTTGGCGGCCGCCAGGAAGGCCGGCAGGCGGTTGTTCAGGTGCGGGCTCAGCAGCCGGTTCAGGCGGCGCTCGGACACCACGCCCAGCTGCGTCGCGGCGATGGCGAGGAAGTCCATCGCGAACGCCACCTGCTGGCCGTGGAAGTTGCCGCCGTGGAACAGCGCGCCATCATCGAAAAACAGCGGGTTGTCGTTCGACGAATTGAGTTCACGCTCGACCACCGTGGCGCAATGGTCCAACGTGTCACGCACGGCGCCGAGCACCTGCGGGATGCAGCGCAGCGTGTAGGCCTTCTGGATAAAGACGCCGGTGCCGGTGTTCTTCTCGTCGCCGGCGCGCGTCTTCATCTCGGCGGACAGCTCGCCATGACCGGCCAGCCGGTCGGAATCGGCCAGCAGCGCGCGCATATTGGCGGCGGAGCGGATCTGGCCCGGGTGCGGCTTGGCGATGTCGTGGCCGTGGGCCATGAAGGCATCGGCGGAAGCGGACAAGCCCTCCAGCGCCAGCGCGGCGATGATCTCGGCCTGCGTGATCTGGGCGCGCAGCGTCTCCAGCAGCAGGCAGGACACGCCGGTCATGGCCGAGGTGCCGTTGATCAGCGCCAGCCCTTCCTTGTAGGCCAGCGCGATCGGGGCGATGCCATGCTCGCGCAGCACCTCGGCAGTGGGCGCGGTGCCGCCATCGGCGGTCAGGACCTTGCCTTCGCCGATCAGCGTGATCGCCACGTGCGAGAGCGGCGCGAGGTCGCCGCTGGCGCCGAGCGAGCCCACCTGCGGCACGGCCGGCGTGATGCCGGCGTCCAGATACTTCAGCAGTTGTTCGATGACCAGCGGGCGCACGGCCGAGTAGCCGCGCGAGAGCGCGTTGGCGCGCGCCACCATCATCGCCCGCACTTCGTCGCGCGAGAACAGCGGGCCGACGCCGGCGCAGTGGCTGCGCAGCAGGTTTTCCTGCAGCGCGCGGCCGTGCTCGATATCGACCCAGTTATGGACCAGCTCGCCGAAGCCGGTGGAGACGCCGTAGATCGGCACATTGGCCGACGCTACCTGCTCGAAGCGCGCGCGGGCTTCGCCCACCTTGTCGAGCACGGCGCCCGGCACTCGACCGGGGCGGCGGCCACGCGCCACGTCGACAACGGCGGGCGCGGTAAGGTGATGGCCGTCGATGTCGGCGGCAGGCAAGGCGGAGCGGGTGACTTCGGACATGGGGCGGATCAGCAATCACAGGGGTGCACGAGGCGAAGGGCCCCGAGTGTACCAAGCCCGTTACAGTCCGTAGCGCTTGATCTTGTCGTACAACGTGGCCTTGCCGACCTGCAGCAGATCCGCCGCCTGGCTCACCGCGCCGCCGGTGCGCGCGAGCGTATCGGCGATCACGGCGCGCTCGTAGTGCTCCATGCGCTCGCGCAGCGGTGCGGAGTCGTCCGCGACGTCCGGCTTGCCGCTCACGCCTTCGGGCACGCCCAGCACCAGCCGGTCCGCCGCGTTGCGCAACTCGCGCACATTGCCGGGCCACGGGCGCTGCATCAGTGACTGGCGCTGCATCTCCGAGAGGATCGGCGCGGGGCGCTGGTAGCGCACGGCCGCCACCAGCATGAAGTGCTCGAACAGCGGCACGATGTCCTCGCGGCGGTCGCGCAGCGGCGGCAGCGGAATCGTCACCACGTTGAGCCGGTAGAGCAGATCCTGGCGGAAGGCGCCCTGCGCTACCAGCCCCTCCATGTCGCCCTTGGCCGCCGCCACGATGCGCACGTCGATCGGCACCGAGGTGTTCGAACCCAGCCGCTCCAGCGTGCCCTCCTGCAACACCCGCAGCAGCTTCACCTGGAGCGCCAGCGGCATGCTCTCGATCTCGTCCAGGAACAGCGTGCCGCCCGACGCATGCTCCAGCTTGCCCACGCGGCGCTTGCCCGCGCCGGTGAAGGCGCCGGCCTCGTGGCCGAACATCTCGCTCTCGAAGATCGCCTCGGGCACCGCGCCGCAATTCAGGGCGATGAAGGGCGCGTCGCGCCGGGTGGACAGCGCGTGGAGGCTGCGCGCCACCAGTTCCTTGCCGGTGCCGGTTTCGCCGTTGATCATCACCGGCACATCGGTGGGCGCCACGTTGGCGATCAGGTCGCGCACGCGCGCCATCGCCGCCGAGCGGCCGATGATGCGCGTGCCCGCCGCCGGGCCCGCCAGCTGGCGGCGCAGCGCCACGTTCTCCAGTTCCAGCGCGCGGCGCTCGAGGGCGCGGCGCACGGTGTCGGTCAGGCGGTCGGCCCCGAACGGCTTCTCGATGAAGTCGTAGGCGCCCTCGCGCATGGCCTGCACGGCCATCGTGATGTCGCCGTGGCCGGTGACGAGGATCACCGGCACGCCGGGCGCGGCGTTGCGGCAGTGGTGCAGCAGGTCGAGCCCGCTCGCGCCGCCCAGCCGCACATCGGTCACCAGCACGCCGGGAAAGTCGGCGCTGAGGTGCGGCATGGCCGCCTCCGCCGAGGGCAGCGCCAGTACCGCGAACCCGGCCAGTTCCAGGCTCTGCGCCGTGGCCYGCCGCACCAGCGGCTCATCCTCCACAAACAGCACGCGCAATCCGTCTTGCATCGCCATCCCTTATTCCTGCTCGCCTTCTCAGGCAGTGGTGGCGGGCTGGTACGCCCGCCGCAAAGTCACCACGAATTCAGCGCCGCCGCCATCCGCGTTCTGCGCCGCCAGCTGGCCGCCGAACTCGCGCACGATCGACGAGGAAATCGCCAGCCCCAGCCCGAGCCCCTGGCCGATCTCCTTGGTAGTGAAGAACGGCTCGAACAGGCGCGGCAGCACATCGGGCGCAATGCCGGGGCCATTGTCGCGCACGGACACGCTCACCGCCTCGGGGGCGACGTACACCGTAATGTCGATGTGGCCGGCCTGCCGCGCTTCCGGTCCCTCGCCGGCAATCGCGTCCAGCGCATTGCCGACGAGGTTCAGCAGCACCTGCTCCAGCTTCAGTTCGTCCGCCCAGACCGCGATCTCGGCGCCGTCGGCCCCTTCGGTCTCATCGCCCTCCAGCCCGCGCACGGTCAGCCCCACGCCGGCCAGGCGCGGCGCCATCAGTTGCAGCACGTGGTCGATGGCCGCGCGCACGCGCACGGCGTGGCGCCGGGGCCGCGCCTTGCCGGCGAACAGTTTGAGCTGGCCGGTGATCTTGCCCATGCGGGTGGTGAGATCGGCGATGGCGCCGAGGTTGCCGGTGGCGGCGTCCAGCTGGCCGCGCTCCAGCAGCACGCGGGTGTTGTCCGAGAACGTGCGCAGCGCGGCCAGCGGCTGGTTCAGCTCGTGCGTGATGCCGGCGGCCATCTGCCCCAGCGCGGCGAGCTTGCTGGCCTGCACGAGTTCGTCCTGCGTGGCGCGCAGCTCGCCTTCCGCGCGGGTACGCTCGGCCACCTCGGCTTCGAGCTGTTCGTTGATCGCCATCAGGTCGGCCGTGCGGGCCTCCACGCGGCGTTCGAGTTCGTCATAGGCCGCTTCGAGCATGCGGCGGCTGTATTGCATGTCGCGCGCGCGCTGGCGGCGCTGGCGCAGGTTCACCAGCAGCAGGCCGACGCAGGCGTAGGCCAGCGCCGCGCCCACGGTGGCGCCGCGCGCGCTGGCCAGCACCGGGTCCAGCGGCGCCATGACCTGCATGGTCCAGCCGGCCGGACCGACATCGCGGCTGATCTCCAGATAGCGGTCGCCCCGGTCGGCGGTGAGCCCGATGCCGCCGGCCGGGCTGCCGGCCTCGCCATCGGCGCCCAGCCGCACCAGCCGCGCGTTCTCGCCCAGCACGGTGTCGCCGAGCCAGCGCGTGACCGGCGAATCCAGCGCCAGCAGCGGCAGCGGCGTGACCGCCTGATCGTGGTACTGGCGGGTGTTGTGCAACTCGGCCTGGAGTTCGGGCGGCAGCGTGCGCAGCGTGCGGTACTGCCAGGCCGGCACGGATGAGAGGAAGATCACGCCATGGTCGTCGGCCACCATCAGCGGCTCCGCCCGGCCCGCGCCGGCGCGCTGGAACCACTCCAGGTTCAGCTTGACCACGGTCACGCCGATGACCTTGCCGCCCGACTCGATCGGCTGGGCGATGTAGTAGCCCGGTTCGTCGCTGGTGATGCCGATGGCGTAGAAGCGGCCCACCTCGCCCCGCGCCGCGCGCTGGAAGTACGGCCGGAAGCGGTAGTCGGTGCCGACGAAGCTGCCCGGCTCGCCGTGGTTGCTGGCAGCCAGCGCCATGCCATTGGCGGCAATCACATAGGTGGCGGAGGCGCGCGCGCGCCGGTTCACATCGACAAGATAGTCATTGACCGCGGCAATCCGTGCGGGGTCCTGGGGGGCGGCCAGCAGCCCGCGCACCGAGGGATGCAGGGAAACCAGCGCGGGGAGGAATTCGTAGCGGTCGAGCGTGGACTCGAGCGTGGCGGCGTAGCGCTCGGCGCGCATGGCCGTGGATTGCTGCAGCGCGGAGATCCCGCGCTGCACCGACAGCAGCCAGGTCAGCCCGCAGAGCAGCAGCAGGCCGGCCAGCAGGGCGCCGGCAAAGCCATACCAGCGCGGGCCGGGTCCGGGCGCATGCACGGAACCCGGCGCCGCAGGGTCATGTACGGCTAGAAAATCGTCGGAATGAGGCATCGGCGCGCACGAAGGGTCTCGCGCCGATGATACCCGTTGCCGGGACAGGTCAGCGGGCCGCGTCGGCCAGTCCGACGGTGTCATCTTCGCCACGCAGCACGCGGTTCAGGCGGGCACGATCCAGTTCCTTTTCCCAGGCGGACACCACCACGGTGGCCACGCCGTTGCCGATGATGTTGGTCAGCGCGCGGCATTCGCTCATGAAGCGGTCGATGCCGAGGATCAGCACCATGCCGGCCACCGGGATGGTCGGCACCACGGCCAGCGTCGCCGCCAGCGTGATGAAGCCCGAGCCGGTCACGCCGCTGGCGCCCTTGGACGTCACCATGGCCACGGCCAGGATCGTCAGCTGCTGGAGCAGCGTCAGCTCGATGCCCGTCGCCTGGGCGATGAAGACCACCGCCATCGTCATATAGATATTGGTGCCATCCAGGTTGAACGAGTAGCCCGTGGGCACCACCAGCCCCACCACCGACTTCGAGCAGCCCAGGCGCTCCATCTTCTCCATCAGGTGCGGCAGCGCGGCCTCGGAGGAGCTGGTGCCCAGTACGATCAGCAGTTCTTCCTTGATATAGGCGACGAAGCGGATGATCGAGAAACCCGTGAACTTGGCCACGGTACCCAGCACCACCAGCACGAACACGATGGCCGTGAAGTAGAACGTGCCGATCAGCTTCAGCAGCGGCACCAGCGAGCCCAGGCCGTACTTGCCGATGGTGAACGCCATGGCGCCGAACGCGCCGATCGGGGCCACCTTGGTGATCACGTGGACGATGTGGAAGAACACCTTCGAGACCTGGTCCACCATCTCATGCACGATCTTGGCGCGGTCGCCCAGCACCGCCAGGGCCGAGCCGAAGAACAGCGAGACCAGCAGGATCTGCAGGATGTCGCCATTGGCGAACGCGCTGAAGACCGTGTCCGGGATGATGTGCATGAAGAACTCGGTCGTGCTCTGGCCGTGGGCCTTGGACACGTATTGCGAGATCGACTTGGTGTCCAGCGTGGCCGGATCGATGTTGAAGCCCACGCCCGGCTTGAGCGCGTGCGAGGCCAGCAGGCCGATCAGCAGCGCGAAGGTCGAGACGATCTCGAAATACAGCAGCGCCTTGCCGCCCACGCGGCCTACCTTCTTCATGTCGCGCATGCCGGCGATGCCGGACACCACGGTACAGAAGATGATCGGGCCGATGATCATCTTGATCAGCTTGATGAAGGCGTCGCCCAGGGGCTTCATCTCCACGCCTGTGTCGGGCCAGAAATGGCCCAGCAGGATGCCCACGGCAATCGCGAACAGCACCTGCACGTACAGGATCTTGTAGAAGGGTTTCCTCATGATGTCGTCCTCGGTGTTTTTTGACCGGTGCCGGGCGCTCGGGGCGCCCGCTATGCACGCCTGGCGGATTGCGGCGCGTCTGAAGGTAACTATTTGCAACAGACGTGCCACCGAGGCACTTGTCCGCAAGCCATTGATTTGGAATGACTTTCGATTTTCCGGACGGCCGACGGGTCCGGCTTTCCGGAATTCCGGACCGGGCCGCTCCGGGTTTCCGGAAGCCGATGCGACGTGGGGATCGCCTTGCAAGGGCATATCGCATCACATTTAGCCAAATCGGCCGATGCAGCAGGGCCCGATCGCCCGCCCCATTCCGGAAATCCAGGCAGCCCCGCATGGCGGAACGCGGAGTCTGACGACGTATAATTCCGTGCTTCCCTAACGCCATCGACGCATCCGCCCCCGCGAGCGCGCCCGAGCATGAGCAGCTACTACCAACACCACGTCTTCTTTTGCCTGAACGAGCGCGACGACGGCAAAGCCTGCTGCACCGACCACAATGCCAAGGCGATGCAGGAATACGCGAAGAAGCGTTGCAAGCAGCTTGGCATTTCCGGCGCCGAAGGCCGCGTGCGGATCAACAAGGCCGGCTGCCTGAACCGGTGTGAACTCGGGCCCGTGCTGGTGGTCTACCCCGAGGCCGTCTGGTACACCTTCGTCGACGAGCAGGACATCGACGAGATCATCGACAGCCATCTGGTGAACGGCAAGCCGGTCGAACGCCTGATGCTCGACCGCTGATCCGCCTCCGCCGTGCCCGCCGGGTCCGCCCGGTTTTTTTGTTGCCCGTCTTCGTCCCGCTTTCACTCCTGCTCCTGCCACCATGAACGCGCATACCCAGGTCACCACGATTCCCGGCCCCGTCGGCGCCATCGATATCTCGATCGACCTGCCGCAGGGCATGCCCGTGCGCGGCCTGGCGCTGGTGGCGCACCCGCACCCGCTGTTCGCCGGCACCAAGGACAACAAGGTGGCGCAGACGCTGGCGCGCACCTTCGTCGCCCTCGGCTACGCCACGGTGCGGCCGAACTTCCGCGGCGTGGGCAACTCGGCGGGCGAGCATGACCAGGGCATCGGCGAGCAGGACGACCTGCTGGCCGTGGTGGACTGGATGCGCACCCAGACCGCGTGGTCCCCGGACGCCGCCACGCTGCCGCTGGCGCTGGGCGGGTTCTCGTTCGGCAGCTTCGTGCAGACGCACGTGGCGCGGCGGCTGGCCGAGGCCGGCACGCCGGCGCAGCGCCTGGTGCTGGTGGGAACCGCCACCAGCCGCTGGGACGTGGCGCCGGTGCCGGCCGACACCATCGTCATCCATGGCGAGCAGGACGAGACCGTGCCGCTGGCCAGCGTGCTGGACTGGGTCCGGCCGCAGGAACTCCCGATCATCGTCATTCCTGGCGCCGACCATTTTTTTCATCGCAAGCTGCATCTGATCAAGCAGCTTGTCGTCAACGCGTGGGACCGGTGATCCGTCCCGTCCGCGCAACCCTCATCCGTTGGAATTCGCACCTATGAACAGAGCCACGCCGCGCTTCGCGTCCGCCCTTGCCCCCGTCGCTATTGCCGTTACTGTCGCGCTCGCCGCCCCTGCCGCCGTGCTGGCGCAGGGCGTGCCGACCCCGCAGGTCGCCGCCAAGTCCTGGATGCTGTACGACGTGACGAGCGGCCAGGCGCTGGCCTCGCAGAACGCGGACCTGCGCATCGAGCCGGCCTCGCTGACCAAGATCATGACGGCCTACCTGGCCTTCCAGGCGGTCAAGGAAAAGCGCCTGACGATGGACCAGACCGTGGTGCCGACCAACGTCGTGCTGAAGGTGAAAAGCGACGAATCGCGCATGTTCATCGAGCCGAACAAGCCGGTCAGCGTGCAGGACCTGCTGATGGGCCTGATCGTCCAGTCCGGCAACGACGCCGCGCTGGCGCTGGCCGAGGCCGTGGGCGGTTCCGAGGAAGGCTTCGTGGCGATGATGAACCGCGAGGCCCAGCGCATGGGCCTCAAGGGCACGCACTTCACGAACACGGACGGCATTCCCGACCCGGAGCACTACACCACGGCGGTGGACCTGGCCACGATGACCACGCGCCTGATCAAGGACTTCCCCGAGTACTACGGCATGTACTCGCAAAAGGAGTTCACCTATAACAAGATCAAGCAGCCGAACCGCAACCGCCTGCTGTACATCGACCCCACCGTGGACGGCGTGAAGACGGGCCACACCAAGTCGGCCGGCTACTGCCTGATCTCGTCGGCGCAGCGCCCGCTCGCCAACGTGCCGAACGGCAACCGCCGCCTGGTGTCGATCGTGATCGGCACCACCAGCGAGCAGGTGCGCACGCAGGAAAGCCTGAAGATCCTGAACTACGGCTTCCAGTTCTTCGACACCCTGCGCCTGTACGACAAGGGCCAGGTCCTGGCCACGCCCGAGATCTACAAGGGCGCCGCCGGCACGGTCAAGATCGGCGTGTCCAACGAGACCTTCGTCACGGTGCCCAAGGGCACGGGCAGCCGCCTGAAGCCGGTGCTGGAGCGCCAGGAACTGCTGCTGGCCCCGATCGCGGTCGGCCAGCAGGTCGGCACGGTCAAGCTGATGGACGGCACCACGAAGGTGGGCGAGTTCCCGGTGGTGGCGCTCGAGGACGTGCCCGAGGCCGGCTTCTTCGGCCGCCTGTGGGACACCATCCGCCTCTGGTTCAAGCGCAAGTAATCCGCACACACGCGAGAGCACGAACATGACGACCGATTCGAACGATGGTCAGCAGCCCGGCAGCATTCCGCCGCAGGCCTCGCTGATCGAGTACCCGAGCGACTTCCCCATCAAGGTCATGGGCGCGATGCAGGACGGCTTTGCCGAGGCGATCGTGACCCTGGTGCAGGACTTCGACCCGAACTTCCACGCCGGCAAGATGGAGATGCGTCCATCGCGCAACGGCAATTATCTGGGCCTGACCGTGACGGTCTGGGTGACCAGCCGCGAGCAGCTGGACGATTTRTACCGCGCGCTGACGTCGCATCCGATGGTGAAGGTGGTGCTGTAAGCGCATGAACGCCATCACGCTCAAACCGGGCAAGGAAAAATCCCTGCTCCGCCGCCACCCCTGGGTGTACGCCACCGGCATCGCCTCCACCGAAGGCCGCTGCGAGACCGGCACCACGGTGGTCATCCGCGCCGCGGACGGCCGTTTCCTGGCACGCGGCGCCTACAGCCCCGAGTCGCAGATCCGCGCACGGGTGTGGACGTTCGACGAGAACGAGCCGGTCGACCACGCGCTGTTCAAGCGCCGCGTGGCCGCCGCGGTGGCCCATCGGCGCCAGTGGGTGCGCGATACCGACGCGGTACGGCTGATCTTCGGCGAGGCGGACCGCCTGCCCGGGCTGGTTGTCGACTATTACGGCAGCGGCGACAAGGGCCAGCTGGTCTGCCAGTTCAATTCGGCCGGCGTGGAGCAGTGGAAGGAGGCGCTGGTGCAGGCGCTGGTCAAGGAGACCGGCTGCCCGAATGTCTACGAGCGCTCCGACGCCGCCGTGCGCCAGCGCGAGGGCCTGCCGCTGGTGACCGGCGTGCTGGCTGGCGCCGAGCCGGACCCGGAGCTGTCCGTGACCGAACACGGCGTGCGCTACTACGTGGACGTGCGCAACGGCCACAAGACGGGCTTCTACGTCGACCAGCGCGACAACCGCAAGCTCGTCGGCGATCTGGCCGAAGGGCGYGAGGTGCTGAACTGCTTCTGCTACACGGGCGGCTTCTCGCTGGCCGCGCTGCGGGGCGGCGCCACGGCGGTGACGTCGATCGACTCGTCGGGCGAGGCGCTCAAGATCGCCGCGAACAACGTCACGCTGAACGGCTTCGACGCCGAACGGGCGACCTGGCTCGACGCCGACGTGTTCAAGACGCTGCGCGAGTTCCGCGCCGAGGGCCGCCAGTTCGACCTGATCGTGCTGGACCCGCCCAAGTTCGCCCCGTCGGCGCAGCACATCGACCGCGCCGCGCGCGCCTACAAGGAAATCAACCTTGTCGGCATGCAACTGCTGCGGCCGGGCGGCCTGCTGTTCACGTACTCGTGCTCGGGCGCCATCAGCATGGARCTGTTCCAGAAGATCGTGGCWGGCGCGGCCACCGATGCCCGCTGCGACGCGCGCATCCTGCGCCGGCTCTCGGCGGGCACCGACCATCCGATGTCGGCGGCCTTCCCGGAAGGGGAATACCTGAAGGGCCTGCTGCTCGAGAAGGTGTGACAGGGGCCGAGGGCGCCCGGGCACCCCGGTATAAACCCTCGGTTTTGACTTCTGACGGTCATATTCACCGTCTATGCTTCGTCTCGCGGTGAGGCATTGGCAGGTGTCTCACTGCCTCTTCTTATCAGTCTTCGTGGTAATTGCCCCGCCTACCCGGCGGGGCATTTTTTTGTCCGTCTCTCCTGGCGGAATGGAAGCGGGCCTCTAGGCCGGGCGRCGGTCCGGGCGGCGCCATCCGGAGCGAAAGTCCCTATAATCGAACGATCGTTCAATTTGCGACCCGATCAGAGGAGACCCCATGCCCGCCGCCACGACCTTGCCGCCGATCCTGCAGAACCTGGCCCTGCCCGTCATCGCCTCGCCGATGTTTATCGTCAGCTATCCGGAACTGGTGCTGGCGCAGTGCAAGGCCGGCATCGTCGGCTCCTTCCCCGCGCTCAACGCACGCCCGGCGGAGCTGCTCGACGAATGGCTGACGCWGATGCAGGAGGACCTGGCCGCGTTCCAGGCCGCAAACCCGGGCAAGCGCGTCGGCCCGATCGCCGTGAACCAGATCGTCCATGCGTCCAACGCGCGGCTGGAGCACGACGTGAAGGTCTGCGTCGACCACAAGGTACCCATCTTCATCACCTCGCTGCGCGCGCCGGTCAAGGAAATGATCGATGCCGTGCACAGCTATGGCGGCATCGTGCTGCACGACGTGATCAGCCTGCGCCACGCCGAGAAGGCCATCGAGGCGGGCGTGGACGGCCTGATCCTGGTGGCGGCTGGCGCCGGCGGCCATGCCGGCATGCTCTCGCCGTTCGCGCTGGTGGGCGAGGTGCGCAAGATCTTCGACGGTCCCATCGCGCTGTCTGGCTCCATCGCCACCGGCGACGCCGTGCTGGCCGCCCAGGCCATGGGCGCCGATTTCGCCTACGTGGGCACGCGCTTCATCGCCTCGCAGGAAGCCCACGCGAGCGCGGAGTACAAGCAGTCGATCACCAGCGCGGCGGCCTCGGACATCGTCTACACGAACCTGTTCACGGGCGTGCACGGCAACTACATCCGCGAGAGCATCAGCAATTCGGGGCTCGACCCGGACAACCTGCCCGTGGCGGACAAGACCAAGATGGACTTCTCGAGCGGCAGCTCCAAGACCAAGGCGTGGAAGGACATCTGGGGCGCTGGCCAGGGCGTGGGCCAGATCGAGGACATTGCCACGGCCGGCGAGATCATCGCGCGCATGAAGGAAGAGTACGACGCCGCGCGCGCTCGGCTCGGACTGGTACGATAGGGGCGTTTTTTCGCCCTCGCTCCTTTTCGCCCCTTCCTTTGCACCCGACCGACTCCGAACGCCCCGCCGGCGACACCCGCCGGCCCCGCTCCCCAGGCAACGCCAGCGACGCGCTCACGCACCGCGAGCGCGTGATCCGGGCATTCTGGGTCACCTGCGGCGTCGTGTCGCTGGTGCTCGGCTTCATCGGCATTTTCCTGCCGCTGCTGCCCACCACCCCGTTTGTCCTGCTGGCGGCCGCCTGCTTCGCGCGCGGCTCGGAGCGCTTCCACGACTGGCTGATCTCGCACCCGCGCTTCGGCCCGCTGGTGCGGGACTGGCAGGCGCATCGCAGCATTCCGCTGCGCGCCAAGTGCCTGGCGCTGTCGATGATGTGGATTTCGATGGGGACCACCGCCTGGCTGCTGCGCGGGCGGCCGGTGTCCTCGCTGACGCTGCTGGCGGTGGGCGCCRCCGTGACCATCTGGATGGTGCGGCTGCCGACCCGGCCCCGGGGTGGGTATGGTGAGGCGGCGGAGCCGCCCCAATCCCCTCAGTCGTAACTGCGCGCGTCCTCGATCACCTTGCCATCCTGCGGCAGCGACCCTGCCGCCACGAAGCGCACCTCGCCRCGCAGGCGCATGACGTCGCGGATCGAATCGGCAATGGCGTGCGCCAGTCCGTCGTCCTCGCGCGTGGCGTCGCAGTGCAGCGTCATGGTGTCCGCGCCGACCATGCCGGTCACCACCAGCCTTGCGGCGCGGATCTCGGGATGGCGGCGCACCACATCCGCCACCTGCCCGGGATGGACGAACATCCCCTTGACCTTGGTGGTCTGGTCCGCGCGCCCCAGCCAGCCCTTGAGCCGGATATTGGTGCGCCCGCATGGGCTGGCGCGGTGCGAGGAGTCGCTGACGATGGCCGACAGGTCGCCCGTGCCGAAACGGATCAGCGGATAGTCGCCGTTGCCGAGCACCGTCACCACGACCTCGCCGGTCTCGCCCTCGGGCATCGGCTGCGTGCCGCCCGGCTCGACGATCTCCACCAGCACGCCTTCATCGACCACCCAGCCGTCGCCGCCCTCGGTTTCGTAGGCGATCAGCCCCACGTCGGCGGTGCCGTACATCTGGCGCACGGTCACGCCATGGTCCTGCAGCCATGCGCGCAGCGGCGGCGGGCAGGCTTCGCCGGTGACTAGCGCCTTCGACAGGCTCGCGCACGGCAGCCCCAGCTCGGCGCCCCGCTCGATCAGCAGCTTCAGGAACGATGGCGTGCCGGCATAGGCGGACGGCTGCAGCGCCGCCATGGCCTGCACCTGCGATTCGGTCTGGCCGACGCCCGCCGGGAACACGCAGCAGCCCAACCGGTGTGCGCCCGATTCCATCATCATGCCGGCCGGCGTGAAGTGGTACGAGAAGGTGTTGTAGACCAGCTCGCCGGCGCGGAAACCGGCCGCGAACATGGCGCGCGCGATGCGCCACCAGTCATCGGCATGGCCGTCCGGCTCATGGATCGGTCCCGGCGACTGGAACACATGCCGCAGCCCGCCGATGGGCGTAGCGTTGAGGCCACCCAGCGGCGGCGCGGTGCGCTGGCGGGCGGTCAACTCCGACTTGCGCGTCACCGGCAGCGCCGCCAGCGCGGCGCGGGAGGTGAGGTCGCGCGGGTCCACATCGCACAGCACCTCGGCGAAGTAAGGCGCGTGGGCCTGCGCGTGCGCCACCTGGCGCGCGAGGGCGGCCAGCAGCGCGGCCTCGCGCTCGGCCGGCGTGCGCGTTTCCAGCGAATCGAAATAGTCAGCCATGGTGCGGGAGGGGTAGGAATTCAGGCCAGCCAGCGCTTGCGGCGCCGATAGCTCTTCACATCGCGGAACGACTTGCGCGCGGCGCCATCGGCATCGTTGGCGGCCACGCCCAGGTAGAACTCCTTGACGTCCTCGTTGGTGCGCAGCGATTCGGCCTCGCCGTCCATGACCACGCGGCCGTTCTCSAGGATGTAGCCGTAGTCGGCGTAGCGCAGCGCCACCATCGTGTTCTGCTCGGCCAGCAGGAAGCTGACCTTCTCGCGCGTGTTCAGGTCGCGCACGATCTCGAAGATCTCCTCGACGATCTGCGGGGCCAGGCCCATGGACGGCTCGTCGAGCAGGATCATCGCCGGCTTGGCCATCATCGCCCGCCCGATCGCGCACATCTGCTGCTCGCCGCCCGAGGTATAGCCAGCCTGGGACTTGCGCCGCGTCTGCAGGCGCGGGAAGTAGGTGTAGATCTTCTCCAGCTCGTGGCGCGTGTCTGCGCGCGACAGCCCGCGCGTGTAGGCGCCGGTGAGCAGGTTTTCCTCGATGGTCAGGTGGGCGAAGCAATGGCGCCCCTCCATGACCTGGATCACCCCGCGCTTGACGAGGTCGTTGGGCGTGAGCTGGTCCACGCGATTACCGCGATATTCGATGGAGCCCTTGGTCACGTCGCCGCGCTCGGCGTGGAGCAGGTTCGAGATCGCCTTGAGCGTGGTGGTCTTGCCGGCCCCGTTGGCGCCGAGCAGCGCCACGATGCGGCCTTCGGGCACCTCCAGCGAGACCCCCTTGAGCACCAGGATCACGTGGTCGTAGATGACTTCGATGTTGTTGACGGATAGCAGGGACATGGATGGACACCTCAAATGCCGCTGGTTTTGCGCTCCCCTCTCCCGCTTGCGGAAGAGGGGAGACAACCGCAGGCCGCGCTTACGACTTCGCGCAGGCCGGCGTAATGCCCTTCTCCTTCGCGTACTGCGCCGCGTTGGCCTTGAACAGCGGGTGGATCAGCGCCTTGTTGCCCTCGATCCAGTCAGACACCACCACCCACTTGGCGCCATCCCACTGCTGGATCTTCACCTTGCCGGAGCCCTCGTGGTTGTCGCAGCTCGTCTTGATCTCGGGCAGCAGGCCGGTGGCGCCCAGCTGCTGCAGGCGCGCGTTGGTCACGTTCAGGTTCTCGAAGGCCCAGCGCATCTGGTCGCCGGACATCATCTTGCCCTTGCCGAACTTGTCCTGCGCCACGCGGATCGCCTCCACGGTCACCACGGCCGCCGAAACGCCGCGGTTATAGAGCACCGAGCCGACCTTGTTGCGGTCCTGCATATTGCCCTTGCCGGCGCCGTACACCACCTTGTCGATGTCGGCGATCAGCGGCACGTTGCGGCCCGCCACGTTCCACGTCGCGCTCATGTAGCCCTTGGCGGCGTCGCCGGCCGGCACGGTGTCTTCCTCGGAGCCAGCCCACCAGGAGCCGATCATCTTGTCGCGCGGGAAGCCCACCTTCTGCGCCGCCTTCAGCGCGGTCTGGTTCATCACGCCCCAGCCCCAGAAGATCACGTAGTCCGGATTCTCCTGGCGGATCTTGAGCCACTGGGCGCCCTGCTCGTTGCCGGGGTGCGCCACCGGAATCTCCACCAGGTTGAACTTGTTCAGCCGCGCCTCCGCCTGCAGGGCGACGATCGGCTCCTTGCCGTAGGCCGAGTCGTGGTACAGGTAGACGATCTTCTTGCCGTTGAGCGAGCCGCCGCTCTTGGTGGCCAGGTACTTGACGATGGCCGACACCTGCATCTGGTACGTGGTGACCAGCGGGAACGCGTACGGGAACACCGAGCCGTCCACGGCGTCCGTGCGGCCGTAGCCCATCATCACCAGCGGCACCTTGTCGGCGGCGGTCTTGTCGACCAGTGCGTAGGAGATGCCGGTGGACATCGAGTGGTACGCGGTGCCCTTGGTCGTCGCGTTCTTCGACTTGAGCCGCTCGTAGCACTCCACGCCCTTGGCGTTGTTGTACTCGGTCTCGCACTCTTCCCAGCTCAGCTTCACGCCGTTGATGCCGCCATCCTTGAGGTTGACGTAGTTCAGGTAGTCGATGAAGCCRCCGTAGAACGACTGGCCGTTGGCGCCGTAGGGCCCCACGCGGTAGCTCGGCAACGCCACGAACTGCTCGTTGGCCTGCGCCAGCGCCGGCAGCGACGGCGCCAGCAGCGCCGCCGCCACRCCAACCACCAGGGCGGCGCGCTGCACATTGCGAATCAGGGTTGTCATGACAGTCTCCTTGACCTTTCGCCTCGTAGACGGGCGTTGTTATGGGCTACGACGATGAATCAATGCGGGAACGGCCAGAGCCGCAGCTTCTCCTTGGCGATCTGCCACAGCCGCGCCAGCCCGTGCGGCTCCACGATCAGGAAGAAGATGATCAGCGCGCCGAACACCATCAGCTGGATGTGCGACACCGTGGCGTTCGTGAACGGCAGGTGCAGCAGCGCGGCCAGGCCGGGCAGCACGTTGTCGAGGAAGATCGGCAGCAGCAGGATGAACGCGGCGCCGAGGAAGGAGCCGAGGATGCTGCCTACCCCGCCGATGATGATCATGAACAGGATGCGGAACGAGAGGTCGAGCGAGAAGCCGTCCGGCTCCACCGAGCCGAGGTAGCAGAACGCATAGAGCGCGCCGGCCACGCCGCAGTAGAACGAGCTGACCGCGAAGGCGAGCAGCTTGGTGCGCATCAGCGGAATGCCGATGACCTCGGCGGCCACGTCCATGTCCCGCACGGCCATCCAGGCGCGGCCGGTGGCCGAGCGCACCAGGTTCTTGGCGACGAAGGCCAGCACCGTGACGAAGGCGAGCACGAACAGGTACTTGCGCACCGGGGTGTCGATGGTGAAGCCGAACAGGTCCAGCCGCTGCGCCGTGATCACGCCCGACGAGCTGTTGTTCGACAGCCAGGGAAACTTGGTCAGCGCCCAGACCACGAAGAACTGCGCCGCCAGCGTGGCCACGGCGAGATAGAAGCCCTTGATCCGCAACGAGGGCAGCCCGAACGCCACGCCCACCAGTGCCGCCGACAGCCCGGCCAGGAGGAAGGTGGCCAGCACCGGGATGCCTTCGATCCGCAACTGGAAGTTGTACGCCGCGTACGCGCCCACGGCCATGAAGGCCGCCGTGCCCAGCGAGAGCTGGCCGGCGTAGCCGGTCAGGATATTCAGCCCCAGCGCCGCGAGCGAGAAGATCAGGAACGGGATCAGGATCGCGTTGAACCAGTATTCCGAGGCGGTGAACGGCACCGCGACGAAGGCCACTGCCATCAGCACGGCAAAACCGATGCGGTCCTGGCGGATCGGGAAGATCTGGCTGTCGGCGATGTAGCTGGTCTTGAACTGCCCGGCTTCACGATAGAGCATGGTGTCGGTCTCCGGACGGGTTACACGCGGTCGATGTGCTTCTCGCCGAACAGCCCTTCGGGCCGCACCAGCAGGAACAGCAACGCGAATACATAGGGGAACCAGCCTTCGATGCCGCCGAAGTTGCCGCCGAACATCGCCTGGAACACGGGCGGGATGTAGATCTCGGCCAGCTTCTCTGAGGCGCCGATGATCAGCCCGCCGACGATGGCCCCCGGCACCGAGGTGAAGCCGCCCAGGATCAGCACCGGCAGCGCCTTGAGCGCGGTCAGCGTCAGCGCGAACTGCACGCCGTTGCGCGAGCCCCAGAGCATGCCCGCCACCAGCGCCACGAAGCCGGCCACGCCCCAGACGATCGCCCAGATGTGCTGGAGCGGAATGCCGAGCGAGAGCGCCGCCTGGTGGTCATCCGCCACCGCRCGCAGCGCCCGCCCCACCTTGGTGTACTGGAAGAACAGCGCCAGCGCGGCCACCAGCACGGCGGCAATCGCGGCGGCGGCCAGGTCGAACTTCGAGATAACGATGTTGAAGCGGGTGAGGATGGCCTCGATCGGCTCGTCCACGATGCCGAGGTTGATCGGCCGCACCTCGTTACCGAACAGCAGCGGCCCGAGCCCCTCCAGGAAGAACGACAGCCCGATGGTCGCCATGAACAGCGTGATCGGCGGCTGGTTGACCAGCTTKCGCAGCACCAGCCGCTCGGTGCTGATGCCCACGATGATCATGACCACGAAGGCGCCGATGAACGCCGCCCACATCGGCATGCCCTTGTCCATCAGCCCCACCACGGCCAGCGCGGCGAAGTAGACCATCGCCCCCTGCGCGAAGTTGAACACGCCGGACGCCTTGTAGATCAGCACGAAGCCCAGCGCCACGAGCGAGTACATCAGCCCGGAGAGCAGCCCGCCGATCAGGATTTCGAAGAAGAAGGTCATGATGGGGTCCGATGCTCAGTGCGAGGTGCCGAGGTAGGCGCGAAYCACGTCGGGGTTGGCCTTGACCTCCTCGGGCGTGCCGTCGCCGATCTTCTTGCCGTAGTCGAGCACGACCACGCGGTCGGAGATGTCCATGACCACGCCCATGTCGTGCTCGATCAGCACGATGGTGGTGCCGAACTGCTGGTTCACGTCGAGGATGAAGCGGCACATGTCCTGCTTCTCTTCCACGTTCATGCCGGCCATGGGCTCGTCCAGCAGCAGCATCGACGGCTCCGCCGCCAGCGCGCGCGCCAGCTCCACGCGCTTCTGCAGGCCGTACGGCAGGCGCCCCACCGGGGTCTTGCGGATGGCCTGGATCTCGAGGAAGTCGATCACCTCCTCCACCTTGTGCCGGTGCCGGATCTCCTCGGCGCGCGCCGGGCCCCACCACAGCGCGTGCGCGAACAGGCCGGTGCGGAACTGGGTGTTGCGGCCGGTCATGATGTTGTCCAGCACGGTCATGCCCTTGAACAGCGCGATGTTCTGGAACGTGCGCGCGATGCCCTGCCGCGCGGCGGCGGTCGGATGCATCTGGCGCCGCTCCTCGCCCCGGAACACGATGCGGCCCTGCTGGGGGTGATAGACGCCGTTGATCACGTTCAGCATCGAACTCTTGCCGGCGCCGTTCGGGCCGATGATCGCGCGGATCTCGTGCTCGCAGACATCGAACGAGATGTCGGTCAGCGCCTTCACGCCGCCGAACGCGAGCGAGATGTTCTGGAGGTCCAGGATCACGTCGCCGCGCGTGCGGGTGTGCAGGGTGGAGTCCGGCTCCAGCGCGTCGCCGGTGCGGAGCCCCTCGTGCTGCACGCCATCGGCGTGCCCCGGCGCGGTGATCGTGCCTGCCGGCGCCATCGTGCCCGTGGCGTCCACGCGCCATGCCATCTGCGTCATGCCATTCCCCTGTTCATGCCGCGCGCGCGCCGCCCGTGGGCGGGAAACGCTTGACGTCCACCAGCTTCAGCGTGGCCGAGACACTGCCCTCGCGACCATCCTCGAACTTCACGCGCGTCTCGATGAACTGCTCGGGCTTGCCCGCGTACAGCGCCTCGACCAGCACCGCGTATTTCTCGGCGATAAAGCCGCGCCGCACCTTGCGCGTGCGCGTCAGTTCGTCGTCGTCCGGGTCCAGCTCCTTGTGCAGGATCAGGAAGCGCGCCACCTGCGAGCCGGCCAGCATGGCGTCCGCCGCCAGGTCGGYGTTCACCTGTTCCACGCATTCGGCGATCATCGCGATCACTTCCGGCTGGGCGGCCAGGTCCACGTAGCCGGCATAGGCCAGGTGGCGGCGCTCGGCCCAGTTGCCCACCGCATCGAAATCGATGTTGATGAAGGCGCAGACCGATTCGCGGTCCGTGCCGAAGGCCACCGCCTCCTTGATGTACGGGAAGAACTTGAGCTTRTTCTCGATGTACTTCGGCGCGAACATCGACCCGTCGGCCAGCTTGCCGACGTCCTTGGCGCGGTCGATGATCTTGAGGTGGCCGTCGGCGTCGATCACGCCGGCGTCGCCGGTCATGAAATAGCCCTCGTCGTTGATGGCCTCCCGCGTGGCGTCGTCACGCTTGTAGTAGGACTTCAGCAGCCCCACGCCGCGCACCAGTACCTCGCCGTTGTCGGCGATGCGGATCTCCATGCCCGGCGCGGCCGGGCCGACCGAGTCGAACTTGACCTGCCCGTCCGGCTGCAGGCACACGTAGGCGCAGGTCTCGGTCTGGCCGTAGAACTGCTTCAGGTTCACGCCGATGGAGCGATAGAAGCGGAACAGGTCCGGGCCGATCGCCTCGCCAGCGGTGTAGCCCACGCGGATGCGGCTCATGCCGAGCACGTTGCGCAGCGGGCCGTAGATCACCCATTCGCCCAGCGCGTAGCGCAGCCGGTCCGCCAGTGGCACCGGGCGCTTGTCGAGGATGTCCGCGCCGCAGCGGCGCGCCACGCCCATCGCCCAGTCGTACAGGCGGCGCTTGACCCAGCCAGCGTCCTCCATGCGGATCATCACCTGCGTCAGCAGCCCTTCATAGATACGCGGCGGCGCGAAGTAGTAGGTGGGGCCGATCTCGCGCAGGTCCGTCATCACGGTCTCGCGGGACTCCGGGCAGTTCACCGTGAAGCCCGCGACCAGCGCCTGCGCGTACGAGAACAGGTTGTCGCCCACCCAGGCCATCGGCAGGTAGGAGAGCACGTCGTCGGCGGGGCCGAGCTTGTCGAACTGGCAGCCGTTGCGCGCCGCGCCGATCAGGCCGCCGTGCGAATGGCAGACCCCCTTGGGCTTGCCGGTGGTGCCGGAGGTGTAGAGGATGATCGCGGTGTCGTCGGGCTGGCCGGCCTGCACCTGCTCATCGAAGAATCCGGGGTGCGCGGCATCGTACTCGCGGCCGATCTCCTGGAGGCGTTCGTAGGAGAGCAGCGAGGGATGGTCGTAGTCGCGCAGGCCGCGCGGGTCTTCGTAGATCAGATGGCGCACGGCGCGGCCGCGCGCGGCGAGCTGGGCCTCCACCTCGAGCAGCTTGTCCACCTGCTCCTGGTCCTCGACCACGGCGAATTCGATCTCGGCGTCTTCCAGCACATAGACCATCTCGTTGGCGATGGCGTCCTGGTAGAGCGGCACCGGCACGCCGCCGAGCGCCTGCGCGGCGGTCATCGCCCAATAGAGACGCGGGCGGTTGTCACCCACCACGGCCAGGTTCATGCCCCGCCGGAACCCAAGCGCGGCCAGCCCGCAGGCGAGCGCGCGGACCTCGCGCGCGGCTTGCGACCAGCTATATGTCTGCCAGATGCCGAGATCCTTCTCGCGATGGGCCGGATGGTCCGGCCGCTGCGTGGCGTGCGCCAGCAGGCATCGCGGGAAGGTCGTTGCCGACGATTCCTGCATCGCTGTCTCCTCTCCCCCAGGGGGCGTAGGGGCCACGCCGGGTATCAAGCCGCCGGACCGGTCGCTATACTGGGCGCCAAGCGGCGCTTCTCGCACCGCATCATGCCGCCAGGCCTTGTGACATCAGGCCGGGCCGGTTCCGTAGTGATCGTAAGATAGCCGATGCCATCCCCCCGGGTTGTCACGCCGATGACAATTCCGGGTTAATCCCTACGGGAGCACCGAGTGGCGATTTCCCATGATTTCATCGACCGTTGCGCCTGGGCCGTGGACCTCAGCCCGGCCCAGCGCGAGCGTGTCAAACGCGTGACTACCGTGCGCGAGTACAGCCAGGGCGACTATGTCTGCCACAAGGGCGACCTGGCCGAACACTGGCTGGGGGTGGTGGAAGGCATCATCAAGATCACCACGGTGTCGCCCTCGGGCAAGTCGGTGACCTTCACCGGCGTGCCGACCGGCGGCTGGTTCGGCGAAGGCGCGGTGCTGAAGTCGGAAATCCGCAAATACGACGTGATGGCGCTGCGCCGCTCGCGCATCGCGTTCATCCCGCGCGAGACTTTTCAGTGGCTGCTGGATACCAGCCTGCCGTTCACGCGCTTCCTGCTGATGCAGTTCAACGAGCGGCTCGGGCAGTTCATTGCGGCGGTGGAGTACGAACGGCTGCTGGACATCGATTCGCGCGTGGCGCGCGCGGTGTCGTCGCTGTTCAACGAACACCTGTATCCGGGGCTGGGGAATACGCTGGAGATCTCGCAGGAGGAGATCGGCCTGCTCGCCGGCATCTCGCGGCAGCGCGCCAACCAGGCGCTGAAGGTGCTGGAACAGCAGGGGCTGGTGCGGGTGGACTACGGGGTGATCGAGGTGCTCGACCTGGAGGGATTGCGGCAGTACGGGGAGTGAGTCCCCCTCCCGCTGGGGAGAGGGGGCAAGGCTATCGACTTACTTGCTGTACACGTAAACCCCACGCCCGGTCTTGCGGCCGAGGTAGCCGGCGGCGACCATCTCGCGCATCAGCATCGCCGGACGGTACTTCGGATCGGCGAACTCGGTGTAGAGCACTTCCATCACCGCCAGCATCGTATCCAGGCCAATCATGTCCGCCAGCGCCAGCGGCCCGATCGGATGATTGCAGCCCAGCTTCATCCCCTCGTCGATTTCTTCCGGCGACGCCAGGCCCTCGCCCAGCACGCAGAACGCCTCGTTGATCATCGGGCAGAGAATGCGGTTCACCACGAAGCCCGGGCTGTTCTTCACCGTGATCGGATACTTGCCCAGCCGCTTGGCCAGCGCTTCGACGTCSGCATGCGTGGCATCGCTGGTCTGCAGGCCGCGAATCAGTTCCACCAGCGCCATCATCGGCACCGGGTTGAAGAAGTGCATGCCGATGAAGTGGTCCGGGCGCGAGATCGCCGCAGCCAGCTTGGTGATCGAGATCGACGAGGTGTTCGACGCCACGATCACGTGCGCGCCGACGATGCTGTCGATCTGCTTGAGGATCTTGAGCTTCAGCTCATGGTTCTCGGTGGCAGCCTCGATGACGATATCGGCCTTCTTGAGGTCGTCGTAGGCGGTGCTGCCGTGGATGCGCGCCAGTGCCGCCGCCTTGTCGGCCTCGGTCGCCTTCTCCTTCTTGATCAGCCGGTCCATGCTGCCGGCCACCGTGGCGATGCCCTTCTGCACGGCGGCGTCGCTGATATCGACCATCACCACGTCCAGGCCAGCTACTGCGCAGGCCTGGGCGATGCCGTTGCCCATCGTGCCGGCACCGACGATGCCTACTGTCTTGATTGCCATGTCGAACTTCCTTGTGTCGTTACGTGTATCCGGGAATGAAATCGGGACCGATCAGGCCGSCAGSTTCGCCAGCGCCGCGATTACGCGCTCGGCGTGCTCCTTGAGCACGGCCATGTCCTGCTGCTCGCGCGCATGGCCGCGAATCGGCTGGTCCGCGTAGCGCGGCACGATGTGGAAATGGATGTGCGGCACGGTCTGTCCCGCCGCCACGCCGTTGAACTGGGTGATGACCATGCCGTCCGGCTGGAAGGCCTCGCGCACGGCACGCGCCACGCGCTGCGTGGACTTGATCGCCGCCGCCGCGCCGGCCTCGGACAGGCCGAACAGGTCCACTGCCTGCTCCTTCGGCACGACCAGCGCGTGGCCGTCGGTCTGCGGCATGATGTCCATGAACGCGATGGTGTCCGCGTCCTCGTAGATCTTGAAGCACGGGAGTTCGCCACGCAGGATGCGGGCGAAGATGTTCTGGTTGTCGTACATGGGATCAGGGCCCTCCTTCTGCGTGGCTTGGACCCGCGCAAGGATGGCGCGCGGCAACCTTCGAGTGTAGCGCAGCGCGCGCCTACACAACGTCTCCATCAATGGGAATCGTAGTTCGATGAAATCAACGYCCTTGCTGATCTYCCGCAGCAAGTGAACGTTCACGCATTTTCAGTGCCCCGGTCAGCGTTTAAGGTGCAATGCCATGGCAACCGGGGGATTCATCGATGGCACACGCGATCGGCCGTACTGCAGGGTGGAAGGGAACGCTTCGTCTGGCGCTGCTGGCGGGGCTGTGCCTGCCGCTGACAGAGTGCACCGAAGACCAGATGGGACTGGACATTCTTGGATACAACCATACCGACCGCAGCATCTACAGCTTCGGCTGTCAATGAGTATGGCGGCGGCTACTTGGGAGCACACACCGGTGGTGGAAAATTTACGTGTTGCATGAGCATTCCGCGTGCCTACAAGCCAGGCATGACGGTAACCGTCTGGTGGAGCGATTGGGGTGGGGAAAACGCCATGGAGCGCGTCGTGGAAGTGCCACGGTATGGCCCGGATGAAGGCGGACATTTTGCCGTGCATTTCCTGCGTGGCGGCGAGGTCAAGGTGTTCGTCACCATGATGGGCCTCGGGCATCCGGACTATCCGCTCAAGGGTGAGGATGCCGAACTGTGACAAAGACTCTATCCATGCCTGCCAATACGCGTCATCGCCGCGAAACGAAATGGTTCCCCTCAGTCTGGCGTCTTTGCCTATTGGCCGGGCTGTGCCTGCCACTGACAGGATGCACCGAAGACCAGATGACGTTGAATCTGGTGGGCTACAACCATACCGACAGGAGCATCCACCGCTATGGCGTCAATGAGTATGGCGGCGGCCACCTGCAGGCACACCGCGGCGGCGGGGGTTTCACGTGCTGCATCAGCATTCCACGCGCCTACAAGCCCGGCATGACGGTAACGGTCTGGGGGAGYGATTGGGATGGRRAGAACGCCATAAAGCGCGTCGTGGAAGTGCCACGGTATGGCCCCGACGAGGGCGGCCGGTTCGCTGTCCATTTCCTGCGYGGCGGYGAGGTCAAGGTGTTCGTCACCATGATGGGCCTCGGGCATCCGGACTATCCGCTCAAGGGTGAGGATGCCGAACTGTGACAAAGACTTCGTCCATGCCTGCGAATGTCCGGTATCGTCGCGAAACGAAATGGTTCCCCTCAGTCTGGCGTCTTTGCCTATTGGCCGGGCTGTGCCTGCCACTGACCGGGTGCACCGAAGACCGGATGACGTTGAATCTGGTGGGCCACAACCATACCAACAGGAGCATCTACAGTTTTGGCGTCAACGAATATGGCGGTGGCTACCTGGGAGCACACCGCGGCGGCGGGGGACATACCTGTTGCATCAGCATTCCACGCGCCTACCGACCTGGGATGACGGTCACTGTCTGGTGGAGTGACTGGGGTGGGGAAAACGCCATGGAGCGCATTGTGGAAGTGCCACGGTATGGACCAGATGAAGGCGGTGCATTTGCCGTGCATTTCCTGCGCAGCGGGGAGGTCAAGGTGTTCGTCACCATGATGGGCTACTGGCATCCCAACTATCCGCTCAAGGGTGAGGATGCCGAACTGTGACAAAGACTTCGTCCATGCCTGCCAATACGCGTCATCGCCGCGAAACGAAATGGTTCCCGTCAGTCTGGCGTCTTTGCCTATTGGCCGGGCTG